>JBGAFY010000095.1:0-5456 GCA_044226975.1 Rhabdochlamydiaceae bacterium | reverse complement strand
TGAACATCTTCTAGAGAGGCTAAAAGGGCGCGTTCTTCTCCATCTCGGCTTGTTTTTTTTAGCACTCTTACCTGTATTAGTTGCTGTGGGCTTATTGGTTTTGGGAGCTTATCTCACGGACCGGCAGTATCTTGATTCACAGCATTTATTGACCATCAGCTTGCAATGGTTGTTTTTGATGATCCCATTTGCGGCAATTTTAGCCCCGGTCGTAACTTTTTTCTTTAATTTTTCCGCTGAAGCTTTTGTCTACGTGAGCAAGACGTTGAAAGACAGATGAGGATTGCTATTATTGGGACAGGGTTTAGTGGACTTGCTGTTGGTTGGTCTCTTTTAAAGAAAGGGGCGCAGGTTGTTTTCTATGAAGATCCAGCATGCGAGGGGGCTTCTCCTATAGCTTCGGGCCTGCTTCACCCTTATGCTGGCGAACAGTGTAAGCGGAGTTGGAAGGCGAACGAGGGCTTGGCGGCAACCTTGGACCTTCTTTCTGTCGCAGAACATGCACTTGGGTTCCCCGTCGCTGAGCGCACTGGGATTATCCGCATAGCCTTCCTTCCAGAACATGATGCGATGTTTTCTGAGCACGCAAAAAACTATCACGACGTAGAAAAGATCGATGAGAAGTTATTTTTTATCAAAAGTGGTCTTACGATCCATGCTAACAGATACGTAGAGGGGCTAAAAAAGGCCTGTTCCGACAAAGGGGCCCAATTTATTCACAAGAAAGTGCACTCTCATAAAGATTTGGATGGCTATTCACAAGTTGTTGTAGCAGCTGGAAGCCAAGTTGCTCAGTTTTTTCCTGAACTAGCTTCAAAAATAGGCAGGATGAAAGGGCAGCTTATAAAATTTCGACATGCGCATGCTCAGACATGTCCTATGGTAGGAAAAGGGTATCTGATCAAATCACCCGAAGAAGAGGCCCTTATCATAGGTTCCACATATGAACGGAATTTTGAAACAGACGGGCCAGATCCAGAGATCGCTCTGAAAAGTCTCATCCCACGCCTTAAGCCCTTTGGTATTGATAACAATGTTTTGGATGTTGTGGAAGTGCGCTCTGGTGTACGAGCCAACCGGATCGGACATTACTACCCAATCGCCCGCAAGATGGGAAAGGCTTCATGGGTAATCACGGGGATGGGCTCACGCGGGCTTCTTTACCATGCGTATGTAGGCGAGCAGTTGGCCGAGGCCATTTGGACCGGTACGGATTCTCTTGCAGATCCAGAGCTTTCCGTAATAATATGAGGGCTATGAATGGAACTTGTTTATTTTTAGGCACCGGATCTTCGATCGGAGTCCCTGTCGTAGGGTGCAAATGCGCTGTTTGCATGTCTAATGATCCACGCAATAAAAGATTGCGCCCTGCGTTATTTCTCACTGTGAATGGGCGGCGCATACTCGTCGATGCTGGCACTGATTTACGCACGCAGCTTTTAAGAGCTGATATCGATGATCTTAATGGAGTGATCTTGACCCATGGCCATGCAGACCACCTTAATGGAATTGATGACCTGCGTCCGTTTTTTTTCTTTCACCATAAGGCGATGCCTGTTCTCTTATCCCAAGAAACATTGCAGGAATTTCAAGCGCGTTTCCCTTATTTTTTTGACAAAAGACATGCATCTCTTTTTTCCCTTGAAGTCCTCCCTTCAGATTTTGGCTCTACGCAATTTTGTGGAATAGACATCCAGTATTTTAGCTACTCTCAAGCGGGAATGAAAGTGACAGGGATAAAAATTGGCAAGTTTGCTTATGTCACAGATATCCGTGAATACGATCCATCAATTATTGATCATTTGCAAGGTGTAGATACGCTAGTTTTGAGCGCATTGAGAGAAAAACCAACGGTATCCCATTTTAGCATTGAAGAAGCGATTGCCTTTGCTAAAGAGACGGGTGCGAAAAAAGTCTATTTTTCTCACATTGCGCACGAATTGGACCACGAGTCCACTCAAAAATCTCTGCCTGAAGGGTTTTTCTTAAGCTACGACGGCCTTAACATTCCTATCCCATTATAATATGAACGAAAAAACACATAAAAAGCCCCTAGATCAAATTGAATTAAAAGATTTAAAGAATGCTCTCCTCCTTGGGGTCTATTCATCCGGATCTGAACGGGAAGCCTGTGAAGATTCTTTAAATGAGCTCGAACGCCTTTGCGAGACCTATGGTCTGCATGCTGTATCAAAAATCCCGTGTTCGGTGCGCAAAATTGATGCGGGACTTTATTTAGGACAGGGGAAGCTCGATGAGCTTAACCGCATGGCAGATGAGCTCAACGCCGACCTCATTATCTTCGATGAAGAAATTTCCCCTCAACAACAGCGGAACCTCGAGCAATTTTTTAAACGACCCGTCATCGACCGCACAGAGTTGATCATTGAGGTGTTTGCTCAGCGTGCGCAAACACGGGAAGCGCGGTTGCAAGTCGACCTGGCTCGCGTTAAATACCAGTTTCCTCGTTTGAAGAGATTGTGGACCCACCTTTCTCGTCAAAGCGCTAGCGGTGGTGCTTTTGTAAAAGGAGAAGGGGAAAAACAAATTGAGATCGATCGCCGCTTGCTGCGCAAAAGAGTAGACCAGTTACATAAAGAGATCGAAGATGTCCGCGCCCAGCGAGGCGTGCAGCGTAGCGCTCGGATGCGCTCGGGCATCCCGACATTTGCCATTATTGGCTATACCAATGCCGGCAAATCGACGCTCTTGCGCGCCTTGACGCAAGCCAATGTGATCGTAGAGGACAAATTATTTGCGACTTTAGATACAACGACACGCAAATTCCTTCTTCCTAACCGCCAAGAAATCCTCTTGATTGACACAGTAGGATTTATACGCAAGATCCCCCATACACTCGTTGCGGCTTTTAAAAGCACTCTGGAAGAAGCTGTCCATACAGATATTTTATTGCATTTGATCGACGTCAGCCATCCGCAAGCTATGCAACAAGCGGAAGCGACTTTAGAAGTATTGAAAGAATTGGGAGCAGAAAAATTTCCAATTATCACAGTTCTTAATAAAATCGACGCATGCACAGACCCCATCATTCTACAAAAACTGAGGATCAAGTATCCGAAAACTGTCCAAATTTCAGCTCTAAACGGGACAGGTTTTGTAGATCTTTTAGAAGTGATGCAACAAGAGATCGCTGCCTTGCGCAAAGTGTTTAAGCTCCGTATTCCTCAGAGCCAGTATGTGCTTGTGAGCGAACTCATGCGGGAAGGACGTGTGATCAATTGTGATTACGAGGCCAACGACATCTTGCTTGAAATTGAAGTTCCTCACCGCTTAGAATATAAAATCTTTCCTTTTCAATTTGGTTGATCTGTGTCCTACGCGCTGCGTAATTTGCCATCGGAAGACAGACCTCGTGAAAGGCTTCTTAAGGGAGGGGCCGAGTCTTTATCTCTAAGTGAGCTATTAGCAATTCTCCTATCTACAGGGACCAAAGGCAAATCTTCTCTCTTGCTTGCACAAGAGGTCCTTGCTCGTTTTGGTAGTTTGTCCGGCTTGCTTGAAGCATCGATTGCAGAGCTCGAAGAGATCAAGGGGATTGGCTCTGCAAAGGCAATTTCTTTGAAAGCTGCTTTAGAAATTGCATCTAGAGCTACAGGAACAGATAGAGCAGAGAAGCCCCCCGCCCGGACGTCAAACGAGATCTACGCCCTAGTCAAGGATTGTCTTGGAAATGCTAAGCAAGAAATGCTCATGGTTGTTCTGCGAGATGTCAAGGGAAGGGCCATCCATCAAGAGCTGATAGGTATCGGTACACTTTCTGAAGTGTTAGTCCATCCCAGAGAAGTTTTTTATCCTGCCGTTCGCCATAAAGCCCATAGTTTAGTTGTAGTTCATAACCATCCCAGTGGTGATCCTACACCTTCCAAGGCTGACATAGACTTAACAGCTGTACTTGTTCAATCTGGCAGAGTGATGGGAATTAATCTTGCAGACCATCTCATTGTGGGTGCTGGAAAATACACATCGTTGCGTCAAGAAGGTTATTTCTAGACCTCTTGCGTAATTAAGAGCCTGCCGTCATCGAGGCTTTGACAAATTCAATTGCTCCACTGGCAAACATCTTGACTGCGATCAAGCTGATCAACATCCCTCCGAGCTTTTCACAAGCAAGAAGTCCTTTTTCACCAAGTAAATATTTGATGTGCGATGAAGCCAATAAAATGAGAAGTGATGGAAACCATGCAGCGATGATAGCTCCTGTCATTACCCAGGGATTTTGGACCTTTTCAGCATAGACCATGACTGCCGCAAGCGATCCAGGTCCAGCAAGGATAGGGGTGGCAAGCGGAACGATAAAGGGTTCTTTATAAGACGCTTTTCCTTCTTCAGTTTTAGGAAAGATCATCCCGAGAGCAATTATGAACAAAAGAGTGCCCCCTGCCATTCCGATGATTGGCTGAGAGATACCCAATACATTCAGAATGTTATCGCCGAAAAAATTGAATAATAAAAGCAGACCTAAGGCAAAAAGCAGCTCCCTGAAAATAATGCTTCTTTGTCGTTTGACGTCAAAGCGTCCCAAAATGGCGACGAAAAGAGGGATGTTCCCTAAGCTATTAAGGACGGCAAAAAGTGAGAAAACCACTGATGAGAATATCATGAAATTATCTTAATAAATAATTTATTTTACGCAAGGCGTTTTTGTGTCCTTGAAGAACAGTATTTGACATGGCATAATAGACCTCTTGCGTTATTAAGGTGGATTTTTGACAAAGAAATTCAAGATAGTCACTTTAGGGTGCCGCACAAATCAATATGAGTCGCAAGCCTATGCGAGCCAGCTCACTGCAATGGGGTATCAACCTGCAACAGATGACGAACGCGCGGATGTTTGTGTCGTCAACACGTGTACAGTGACAAGCAGCGCCGATAGCTCAAGCCGCCATAGCATTCGTTCGCTTGCGCGGGAAAACCCTGGCGCGGAAATTCTAGTCACAGGGTGCCTTGCTGAGAGAAGTCCTGAAGAGCTACTTCAGATTTCTGGCGTGAAACACGTCGTGTCAAATAAAGAAAAAGAAAATCTCCTTTCTAAGATATTTCCTGATGAGGACCTTCCAGAATTCTCGATCACCCAATTTGAAGGGCATCAGCGCGCCTTTGTAAAAGTCCAAGACGGATGCAATTCATTTTGCACCTATTGCATCATACCCTATGTGAGAGGGAGATCAAGATCACGCCGGCTAGAGGATATCCTCAATGAAATCCGGGGACTTATAGAACGCGGATTTAAAGAAGTGGTCCTCACAGGGATCAATATTGGAGATTTTGATGGGAAACCTGAACCGGGGGAAAAACCCGTACGTCTTGCAGACCTTATCCGTGCAGTGGACAATGTTCCAGGTTTAAAGCGGCTCAGAGTGTCATCAATTGATCCTGATGAGGTCGATGACGATCTCATTGATGCGATTGTCAACGGCAAGACAACTTGTCCTTCG
>JBGAFY010000094.1:0-5593 GCA_044226975.1 Rhabdochlamydiaceae bacterium | reverse complement strand
AAGTTTCCCTCAACATGCCTGAAGGAAGCAATATCTTAAGCATTTCACAAAAATTTCTCGGGAGAAAAGGGAAATATTTTGCCGGAGCTCTTTTCATTTTTCTCTATTATTGCCTTTTAGTCGCATACTCAGCGGGAGGGACACCTCTCCTGGAAGCTTTTTTGAAAAATGGGATAGGGCTACAACTCCCACCTGCTATTGTACACGTTACTTTTGCAGGTATTTTTGCCCTTGTTGTGGCATGTGGGATGCGTTGGATCGACCGTGTCAACTTCATCTTAACGATCGCCTTAGTGTTTTCTTATGCTGCACTGATTGGCGGCGGGGCCGATGCTGTCAATCCCAGCCGTTTGGTCGAAGGGAACTGGCAGTGGACAGCTTTTGCTGTTCCAGTCCTTTTCAGCGCTTTTGGCTATCACAATGTGATCCCTTCTATGGCCACCTATCTCAAGAAAGACCGCAAAGCTTTGATAGGGTCGATCTTGCTTGGAACATCTTTAGCCCTAGTCGTGTATTTAGTATGGCAGTGGCTGATTCTAGGGGCATTATCGCAAGAAAGCTTGCTTCAGGCATTAAGGGAAGGGCAAACGGCTACTCAGGCTCTTCAGTCTGTAACTGGAAATCGTTGGATCTATCCTATAGGCCAAGCATTCGCTTTTTTTGCACTCGTGACATCGATGTTGGGGGTAGCTTTCTCAATGGTCGACTTCCTGGGAGATGGATTGAAAGTTTCCCGTAAAGGGTTGTCTCGTTTTGGGTTGACTATGCTGACTTTTGCACCGCCTGCTTTTTTTGCATGGATGCACCCCAATATTTTTGACCGTGCCTTAGGAGTTGCTGGTGGGATAGGAGAAGCGTGTTTGAATGGCCTTCTTCCGGCCTTGTTCGTGTGGATCGGCCGCAGTCAGAAAGCTTCATTTAGAGTCGTTGCTTTCCCATTTGGAAAGATTGCTGTGGGTTTTCTAATTGCCCTCAGCGTTCTTGTGGTCCTCTGGGAATGTCGAATTCTACTTATGGCTTAAAAGAAAAAAAAGACTGCCTCAAGGAACACTTGAGGCAGTACTTAACTTATTTTTTCGAATCGGACATCACGCGCATTACTGCTGAATCAGGGGACATGTTGTTCTTGTCAGCGTAGTCCATGGCGCTTTTTTTCTGTTGAGGGTTCAATCCCATATACTCGCGATAAGTTAATGGACTGAGCTCAGACTCAAAATTTTTCATATTCTCTTCATTGAGCTCTTGTTGGCAATCTTGCAAAGACTTTTGCGCCCAGGCAGTTTCTTGTCCTGCAAAAAGACTAGAAGACCCAATCACTGTCATCAAAGAAAAACCTGCTATAGAAAGAGCATGCATAAAAGTGCGACTCATCTTGACCTCCGTAATTCTGTCGACAATTCTTACTTTATAACTAAATAATTAAATTGTCAAATTAACTAAAATTAATAAGATTTAATTAAGGAGATGATAATAAAGATATTGATTTGGAGGTTTTTAAGAAAAACAGGATCCGCTTCGCGGGAAGATCTCCAGGATATGGAGGATAGATAGTATATTCTGCATATCCTGCTTATCTTATTTTTCTATACGGGGATCGGCTCTGTAACGTTATCTAATTATTCCCTTATCAAGGATGACTCCCTGGACTGTATGGTTTTCAAGACGGACGGCGGTTTTTCCATAGATCCATACTGCTTCTCCTTCCTTCTCTCCATTGATCTGAACATCTGGGGTTCCTAGAATAGTGACCAATTCCGATTCAGAGAGGGGAGATTGCAGCCGCTCGCCCTTCAGAGTGATCATATCAAAGAGGTGGCCGTAAAGAGTTGTAGCATACTCATTTTGAGGGTCGAGGATGACCGCTTGGCGAGAATGGTGCCAGGCGTTTTTAAGGTCGCCGAGCTGCATATAAGCATAAGCGAGGTTGTTATGGCTAGGGGAGTCTTGAGGTGCAAGTAAAACAGCCTTTTCTAAGTAGGCCACGGCGCTATGATAGTCTTCTTTTTGGATGCAGTTTGTTCCATTTGTGTAATCAACGTTCGATTCTACTTTTTGACAGCTGGTTGTGAATAAAGAAGAAGCGATAACAATGGACCCTAAAAAAATGCCGCGATACATAATTTGCCCTCTTGAGTAAAGAGGGCTCATCTTTGCAAAAAAAAATTTAAAGGACGAGAGTTTTATGCATCTGGCAGCACTTCTTTCGACGATTTTGTAGGCTCAGCTTCTGTAATTGTAGCTTTAGAATATACCGCTTCTGTGTTTCCTTTCAGATCAATAAAAGACCCTGACATGTAAATTGTTCGATCAACAAGATTAAGGGTCTTTATCGCGTTATAATGTGTTTGCAAAGTGCGCGCGGATCCCGTCTCGAGATCAAACACTTCAATGGTGCTTTCTTTGTCTTTTAATTTAGAGATGAGATATTTGCCAGATAGCGAGCAGACGTTAGAAGGGGATGTGAATTTGATCATGGAATATTCTTTTATCAATAGTAGACTTTCAGGATTCCAACTTTTAAAAGCACATGCTTGATCTGTGTCGCATTTAGAAAACAAACAGCCCTTATCAAAGAAAATATGATTGATGGGACCTTTATGCGCTTGAATCTTTTTCGAAGGTGATTGTGGAGTCAGTTCTATAGATTGTATATAGCCATCATTAAACCCAACTATTAAGTGCTTGTCGGTCATTTTGCAACATGACATCACATCATCATGAAACGCAATTTGGGCAATATCAGTATGTTGGAAATCTTGAGAAACAAGCAATGCCTGTAGAGTTTGGGCTCGATAGATCATGGCAAAAGAATTTTCAGTTCCACAAACACCAACAAGTTGTGAATTTTCCGGCTTGATAACTGCATAATCACGGGCTTTCCGTTCAGCAAAATTATACAGCGTTATCTTCCCAGTATTGGAAACAGATACTAGGTGTTTGCTGAAAATTTGGAGATACCTTAAGTAGTCAATATTTTTTCCAAATGAAAAAGCTTCGAAAGTATCGATTATTAGATTTTTGGCAGTATCGAATACAATGACTTCACCTTTTCTTGAACCGAAGAACATCTCATTTTCAAATCGAATTGATGTCCAATTCGCTGTTTGTTGCTTCCATTTTAAATTAGCAATACTTGCTTCGTCGCAGTTCAGTAGCTGGTGTGTGTTAGAATTTCCAATTAAGGATGTCGTGGTGCTCATAATCTCTTTTTATTAAAAATGACGAAGGAAAGAGTTTATAATGAAGGAGTTAGAAATGCAATGCGAAAAATTAAAGGAGTACTATCCTCAGCAAAAGAACCCTAAAATCGACTGAAGCTTTTTAGTGAGATAGGTTCAGAAGAAGCAAATACGTCTTTGTTGTGAATAAGAGACTGTTAACGGATTCAGGATTCGTCGCTTTTTTGAGAATTTTTGGCAAATTTTCTTTTGGTTTGTTGGGGGTAATATACGTAAGTTGATATAACCCCCCCAACAAACCAAAAGAAAATTTGCTCAAAAAGTCCAAAAAATCGACAGAATCTGAATCCGTTAACGGTCTCTAAGTATCTTCAGCTGCGGAAATAAAAAAGATCTTCCAAGCTGTTAGCTCGGAAATATTCTAGGTCGACTCTTTTTTTTGGCAGAATGCTTGAGAGGTTGCGCAGTGCCTTAAAGGGTTTTTCTGCTCTTCTATTCGCAGCACGGTTTTTCAGCGCGTTTCCGATGTCTAGACTAGCTGAGGCTGTGAGGAGAAAAGGGAGCTGAAGAGATGCGCCCACGCTGCCTGCACATACTGCAGCGATACGTTGAGAGCGTTTGGCCAAGCTCTTAGGTTCATTACACCAATCCGAGATTTTTTTATTTACATAGGCATCAGTAGCTGCGGCTGTGACAAGAGACGGCATCAGAACGGCGAGCTCTTTACGGGAATAATCATTAAGGGAAGTTTCTTTTAAACAGCGGTCTGGGAGAAGGCGAGCTAGAGCAGGATGTTCAAGCAAATTACCTGCTTCCCATTTCATTCCGTTACTTCCACGTGATATTTTCGCGACATTGTTCCCAGTCTTCAGATAGAAGAAGAAGAGTTCTTTAAAAGCTTCATCATCGAGGATGCGCTCAGGGAAAGCGCCATTGGTATCGCGAGGGACTGGGCGTTTTTCAACGAGCCACTGCTTGCAAGCAGCGGTGATGGCGATCATAATTGCTGTGCGGTCAGTAGTGCTTTTGCAGTGCTCTACGAGAGGGATGTTCAAAATATGGGTGAGGAGGGCGGTAAGGCATAATTTTTCTTCTACAGCCAATGAATCGAAGGCCTTCCAACGAAGGAGGATGTTTTGTAAAAGATCAGATTGGGCATGGCCTTTTGCAATTGCTTCATTAGCCCTTGATTTGAGCTCAGCAACTCCTGGTGCACTCATCTTAGATGCTGCAGCTTCGCCGCTATATTGTGAAGGGAGGATTTTCTCTAGCCGGTTGAGAAAGTTGAATTGCTGCGCGATAAAGATTGGACGAGGTCGGACAAACGCTTTGTTCCCTGTAAGAGGATCAATGCAGAGAAATTCGCGCTGAGGGAGATTTTGAAGGACCCTATGTTCTTCATCTAACAACTTGCGTTCTTTAGAGCAAAAAGTCTTTGAAGAGCTCAATGTGGATTCAACAACAAAGGACATCTCGATGACTGGAATTGTCCCTTTTAACCCTACTTCTTGCATTCCGCGTTTATTGACGCACTCTCGCGCATAGATCCCTTTTACCAACTCTTCCGCTTTGGCCTCTGTGTTTGGTCTCCCAGCATAAGCAATGACATGGCCATTTTGATTCTCAATTAAACGAAAGACGGACATCTTATCTTTTTCAGCGCGGTTGAAACTAGATGTCACTGCATTGGAGACAATAAATTTTTTCTCTTTGCCGCCCACTTTTTCTAGGTAACGAAGACCATTGGCAGCGCTGTTTTTTGCATAGGTGACTTGTATGCCAATATTGTCTGAAAGTCCTAAACGTCTTTTTGTCGCATCATCAAAGTCGGCGGTTTGCGAAAAATTTTCTGTAGGAAGGAGGCTTTGTTGGATCCCTTTTAGAGTTTTTTCAGGCTCTTCAATTTCTGATTGACTACTATACGTCTGCCATAAGTGCGCGACGAGGTTGTCTTTAGAGCTAAAGGTCTTAGTCGTTAAATTTTCTAATGAATGTGGATGCAAAAGAGAAAAGGAATGTGTGCGATTTTCGATCGTGGCTTGAGGGGGCAGCTCTGCAATAGGCGCAATCGATGGTGCAAAAACAGATCTCACATGAGGGATCGCTCTTTTTTTTGGAGCGGTCACGTTAAGAGGTGGAATAGCATATGAAGGAGGAATAACTATTGAAGGCATAGTCCCAGTCTTTAAAAGGAGGGATAATAAATAAATCGAAAGTTTTTATAAATTCTTAATATTTTTTTAATTTTGTGAAAAAAACAATATTAGATTGCTTGCGCAATTTGAGACTGTTAACGGATTCAGGATTCGTCGCTTTTTTGAGAATTTTTGGCGAATTTTCTTTTGGTTTGTTGGGGGTTATATACGAAAGTTGATATAACCCCCAACAAACCAAAAGAAAATTCCCTCAAAAAG
>JBGAFY010000093.1:0-5536 GCA_044226975.1 Rhabdochlamydiaceae bacterium | reverse complement strand
CGCGCACAAACAAAATTGATGTTTATCAATGTTGAGGCGTGCGCATGCGTTATATTATCCCTTTTGAAAAACTCCGTATCAAAGACGTGCCAACTGTTGGTGGTAAAATCGCATCTCTCGGCGAAATGATTGCATCTTTGTCTGCGCAGGGGATCCGCGTTCCTACTGGCTTTGCGACTACTGCCGAGAGTTATTTCGATTACATCAAAGAAAATGACTTGCATCAGGTCATTTCAAAAGAACTCTCCGCCTTACATAAAAAAAAACACCCTTTGGCAAAAGTGGGAAAAGTAATTCGCAGCGCCATCCTCAAAGGTAAGTTCTCGCAGAAGTTTCTCGAAGAACTCAAAGAGTCCTATTCCACGCTTAGCAAGCATTGCAAGATGAAAGCAGCCGATGTCGCTGTGCGCAGCAGTGCAACAGCTGAAGATCTTCCAGATGCGAGCTTTGCAGGACAACAAGAGACATATTTGCACGTTCAAGGGATTGATGCAGTATGCGATTCTACGCGAAAATGTTTTGCTTCTCTTTTTACCGATAGAGCAATCGCTTATCGTGAAGCTAAGAAATTTGATCATCTTAAGATAGGTCTATCTGTCGGGATCCAAAAGATGGTGCGCTCTGACAAAGGAGGCTCAGGTGTAATGTTCACATTAGATCCTGATTCGGGATTTCCTGAGGTTGTTGTCATCAACGCTGCTTGGGGATTGGGAGAAAATGTGGTTCAGGGAAGTGTCAACCCAGATGAATATGTCGTGTTCAAACCCCTTCTGGAAAAAAAGAATTGTATTCCCATCCTTGAAAAAAACATCGGTAGTAAAGAGAAAAAGCTCATCTATTCCAATCGCAAAAAAACTCAAAATATAAAAACAAATTTGAAAGAACAGAGAGAAAGTGTTTTGAGCACGGAAGAGATTTTACTATTAGCAAGATGGGGAAAAACAATAGAAGATCACTATAAAAGACCGATGGACATCGAATGGGCCAAAGATGGAATCGATAACAAGCTTTACATTGTCCAAGCACGTCCTGAGACTGTGCAGTCTCAAAAAAAACAAGCTCCCTATATCCGTTTTCACCTTGAAAAAAAGGGAAAGATCCTTTGTGAAGGATTGTCGATTGGTGAAGCGATTGTCGCTGGTAGAGCACAAGTTATAAAAAGTGTCAAAGAGATCAAAAAATTTAGGCCCGGATCGATCCTTATCACTTCGATGACCTCCCCAGACTGGGTTCCCATTATGAAGCAAGCCTCTGGGATCATTACAGATCTAGGTGGACGGACTTCGCATGCAGCAATTGTTAGCCGCGAGCTTGGCGTGCCTGCCATTGTGGGCACAGGCAATGCAACACAGAAAGTCCGCACATTAACAGACGTGACTCTTTGTTGTTCAGAAGGGGAAAGGGGATATGTCTTTGAAGGAAAGGTTCCATTCAAAGAAGAAACAGTCCAATTGAATGCTTTGAGTAAGGTCCCAGTCGATATCATGCTCAATATCGGAAGTCCGGAAGGGGCTTTTCGATTTTGGCGCCTTCCCGTAAAAGGAATTGGACTAGCGCGTATGGAATTTATCATTGATAACTTTATCAAGATCCATCCCATGGCGCTTGTTCGCTATCCGAAAATTAAAGATGTTAAAGCCCGTGCACTCATTGCTAGATTGACAGAAGGATACAAGGACAAAAAAGAATATTTTATCGAACTACTTTCACATGGGATTGGAAAAATTGCTGCATCCCGATATCCCTTCCCGGTAATCGTGCGCATGAGTGATTTCAAGACAAACGAGTATGCGAACTTGATCGGAGGCAAAGAGTTTGAACCTAAAGAAGAAAACCCAATGCTCGGGTTTCGAGGAGCAAGCAGGTATTATAATCCCCGTTATGAAGAAGGTTTTGCTTTAGAATGCGCTGCTATCAAACGCGTTAGAGAGCAGATGGGACTAGACAATGTTATTGTGATGATCCCTTTTTGTAGGACTCTTGAGGAAGCAGACAAAGTGCTTGATGTCATGGCGCGTTATGGACTAAAGCGGCATCAAAATGGATTAAAGGTATACGTGATGGCAGAGATCCCATCCAATTGTATATTGGCAGGAGATTTCGCAAAGCGATTTGATGGCTTTTCAATTGGATCGAATGACTTAACACAATTAGTTTTGGGAATCGATCGCGACTCGCAAGAGCTGGCATCAATTTTTAACGAGCGCAACGAAGCTGTTAAGAAAATGATCGCTGACCTTATCGTGACTGCGCACAAGCAAAAATGCAAGGTGGGGATTTGCGGACAAGCGCCTAGTGATTATCCGGAATTTGCTGAATTTTTACTTCAAAGCGGTATCGACTCGATATCTCTAAACCCAGATAGTGTCATTCCCATAATCCAAAAGCTTAGTAAAAATTAAATCGAATTCCATCAGCACAGAGTGAAGAGGAGGCGCAGAGTACACAGAGTAAAATCATTTCGCCTTTGGCGAAAATTGTTTTCTTCTCTGTGATCTCTGTGTCTCCTTCTCACTCTATGCAGATGAAATTAACTATGCTTTATTCTGCAAGCTTCTAGCTTTAATAGTACCAGTTGAGGGCGGCAACATAACTTGTGAAATCGACTGCATTGCGCCCAGCAACTGTGATCCATGGGCCAATGATAATGCCAAGGCTATCATTCCAGTTATATTCACATGCTGGCGCTACACTAAATAGATCGGATGAGGGGAGTCCTATAGCTGCTGGAATGCCATCTGCGATAAAGCCTTTACGTCCATGAAAAGTATCTTTGCCAATATGGAGATATAATAAATCGATTGCTAAGACCCAGTTCAGATTAATGGTATACTCAAACCCAGTTAACACTCTGACCTGATTTCCAGGGTTGATAGTTCCTTTTGTCCCTTTTACACCGCCATAAATATTTGTATCGCTCACATGCAACTTTGGCGCTGTTGTAAAAGACACGTTAAAACGGTTTGTGAGCCAATGAAGATGCCCAAAGTACCAGACTTTTCCAAAGACAAGTCCAATCTGTGTTTGATATTGGCCAACTCCGCCGATATCCGTGCCAAATTTAGTGGGGTCGAGATGTTGAAATTTGCCGGTAGGAAACGTTTCCTGTATGTAAAGCTTGATCCTCGGATACCACTTATTGGGATGCCCTTTATAGAGCTGGTATGCGAGCAGCAGAGAAAAATCATTAAAGACAGTCTTCGCTTGGTGTCTGCTATGGTTCCAAGTTGCGCTAGGCAAGATGTCAAACTCGAAGTTGGGTGCGATTCCCAGCTGTATGGAGGGTTGAAAAGTTGCAGAGACAAAAGTAGGAACTCTTTGAGGCGACCATTTTTGGTTGTATTCATGACTTGTCTTGGTAACAAAAAGATAAGGTTCAAAATTGAAATGTTTAAAGGGGATGCAGTATGGCGATGGTGTAAGCAGTGGTCCTGTGAGCCATGGGCCTTCCTCCTCTTGTTCAATTATTTTGGCTTGACTGAGGTGTTCTTGAGTGGAGGCAAGCAAAGGGCTTTGCAAAGAATTAAGCGGTAGCATCAAGCAAACGCAACTCACAAGAAACAAACATAACAGTCCATTTACAGACATGAATATCCTCTCAAAGGTGACAATCTAACCGCAAAAGTTTTTTTGATCAAAAAGAATCGAGCCCCATTAGCATAGTGTAAATGCTGATGGGACATGCCAACTTTTAGCTTGCGAGCTGTAATGAAGTTTGCAGTATGAGCTCGAGGATAACGAATAATACGAGAAACACTAACATTGGCTTGCCACCAAAAAGTAATGTGGTCCCTGGCTTGGCAAGTTTTTTGTGATAGCGTCCGACCCACACCATTAAGGGAGGAAATAGGCCAAACAAGATTGCGCAACTATAGCCGCCAGCGTAGCTTAAAGCGGAAAGAAAAATTCCTGGATATGTCAATGAGATCAATGTAGGAGGCGCAAAAATGAGCACGCAAAGAGCCACCTTACGTAACCCCACTTTTTTCCATTTTAGGCCATCTGCAAGGAAGTCAAAAAAAGCTAATGATAGGCCAATGTACGAGGTTGTCAATGTAAAGAAAGCAAATGCTTTTCCAATTTGATAAAGAATCGGACTGCCAACAAACTGTTTTAAAGGAGACACAGCATTTTGACCTAGCTTCTGAGCTTCAATCAACCCATTGGGTCCATCGATAGGGACAATTCCCAAGATAAGCCATTCCCATAGCAAGTAGACAATAAGAGGGATAGATGTCCCTAAAATGATCGCTAAGCGAACTTTCTTAATATTCTGGTCCATATAAGTAACGAGTGTCGGAATGATCACTTGGTAAGTGAACGCAGTAAAAAGCACTGGTAAAGCGATCCACGCTTTAGACCAATCTTTGAACTTCAATAGATCTGTGTTGACGTGGTCAAAAGAGACAAAAATGAAGAGTAAATAGGTTACTGCTACGCCGACCATTAATCCTAAGTTCAACCGGTCCACCGAACGAGCGCCAAGATAAATGATAGGAGCGAAAACTAGGACATATACAATCATCGATGTCCAAGGAGGTAATGTCCCACCTAATATTTCACTGAGAACCTCACCACCGCCAGCAACGTGCGCGATCATTACGCTGACAAATAGAAAGAGGTAGACTATCCAACATAGCGTTTTTCCAGTTTTACCTAGAAAATGACCGGCCATCGTAATTAAATTTGAATCTTTAGGCACCCATTGGCACACTTCGAGCATCAAAAGGCCTGTGCAAAGCATGAAGAGCCAGCAAACGAGATAAATTACAATCGAGGGCCAAAATCCAGAAGGTCCTGTAGCAACAGGAAGAGCAAGCATGCCAACACCGATAGTCGTTCCAGAAATAAGCAGAGTGGCTCCTACAAGGTGGCCAAATGAGCGTGTTAAGTGCATATAATTTTCCTTAGAAACTTTCTCTTAGACAAGAGACGAAAAAAACAACAAATATATTCCTTTTGCTTTAAATCCGCAAGAAATTATGATTTATGGTTTTCAAAGTTGTTGTTATCGAACCGATGCATATTCAAGATCTTTCTTTGTCTGGATTAAAATTGTTAACTTGCGCTGTTCACCAAGATGAGCGTGGCTTTTTTAAAGAGAGCTATCGTAAGTCCCAGTTCCTTTCGCTAGGAATTTCTTGTGACTTTGTCCAAGACAATCAATCATATTCCTCTAGAGGAACGCTCCGTGGCATGCACTTTCAGCGCAGTCCCGGGCAAGCAAAACTTATCTCTGTTCTAAAGGGGAAAATTTTTGATGTCGTTGTGGACATCCGGCCGGATTCTGCGACAAGAGGTCAATGGTTAGGAATTTATTTAGAGGCGGACAAGCATCAAATGCTATTTATCCCAGTTGGATTTGCACATGGTTTTTGCGTGATAAGTGAAGATGCTCATCTGCTGTACAAGGTGAGCTCTCCTTATGATCCTAATGAAGAAAAAGGCTTTCATTTTGACGATCCTGAAATAGGTATCATTTGGCCCATAGCAAATCCTATTTTATCTGAAAGGGATGCAAATGCTCCTTCTTATA
>JBGAFY010000092.1:0-5537 GCA_044226975.1 Rhabdochlamydiaceae bacterium | reverse complement strand
TTTTCTTCTAGGGAGATTTTATCCCCGAAAAGCAAATTGGTGCATAGAAATATGCTTAATAAACTGTAGATAATTTTTCTCATGGTCAAATTGTGATGGAGAAAAAAAATCTTTGCAAGATTTTTTAGCATTTTCTTTTAAATGGAATAGCACTTTATGTTTTAATGTTTTGTTATATTTTTAATAAAAAAAATTGAGGAATGTTATGTCATTTTCATCTGTTGCAGCAAATTATAAGCAACCCAAGATTGAAAATTACCAGTTTGCAAGTGATCTGTTTTCTAGTGCATTTATTCCTGTTCCTCCTAATAAAGACGCAAAAGAGCAAGATCTTAAAAAAGTTAAAGAAAGTGAAGTTTTCAAAAATGGGTATTCTACTATCTGGAAAGAAGTGGCTTTAAATACTAACCCTGTATTTCATACTATTGCAATATATCCTTTTAAAAACAGTAATATTGTAGTTGATTATTCTTTGCAGTTGGATAAATGTGATGATAGCGAGATCGTCAAATTAGGATGTGGTCGTTTTTTTAAACTCGATTTATCTATAGATCATGATCTCTGTAAAAAGTTCAATAATAAGGCTATTTATTTGATGAGCTATAAATCGAAGAAGTGGTTATCCACAAATCATGCAAAAGCAGGGATAAGTTTTAGAACTCCGGTTGAAATTGAAATTGATGTTCAATATTATTTCAAAATAGTTGGTGGCAATTCAGATTTATATTCCGTAAATATTGAGATTGCTAATTTAAAGGTTTAGTCATAACTTTTTCTGGGAGAAATTGGAGCGTAGCTTTATAATCTCTAGAATTATGCTGCGCTTACTCCCGCTCCTTCTTACTATATTTATTGATAGCCTTGGCTTCGGCCTTGTCTTTCCGCTTTTGTCACCTCTGATCATGGATCCTGAGAAGGGGATTCTAGCTCACGAAGTGACAGTCTCTGTTAGGGGTTGGATCTTTGGTCTTCTCATCACAGGTTTTTGTGTAGGTCAGTTTTTTGGCGGCCCCGTGTTAGGCGCTATATCTGATCGCGTGGGCAGGAAGAAAGTTTTACTCGTTACTCTTTGGATAGCTTGCGCTAGCTATTTGTTATCTGCATTCAGCATCTGGGTTGGTTCAGCCTGGTTATTATTGCTTTGCCGGGTTTTCTCAGGACTTGCAGCGGGCAATTTCTCTGTTGCCCAATCCATGGTGGTGGATAACAGTGAAGAGAAAGATAAGAGTAAAAATTTTGGCCTTCTGGGAATGGCTTGGGGAGTCGGCTTTATTTTAGGTCCCTTTGTTGCAGGGAAGATCTCGCAACCGGACTTTGCCTCCTGGGCAGGGATGACGACGCCTTTCTTATTTGCTGCGGTGCTCTGCGCTATTAATGCCGCGATGCTGTTTTCTCTTGCACCTGACAACTCTGCTGGGCAAAGCAAAAGAGAACTGAGTTTGATGACAGGCTTTTTACACCTAAGACAAGCATTCACTCACCCAGAACTTAAAGGCCTTTTTGCCTTAATGTTCCTCTTTAGCTTGGGCTGGGGGTTTTTTACAGAGTTCTCACCGTTATTTTTGATGCGCAGATTAGGTTTTACTCCTCCCGATATCGCTAATTTTTATGCCTATGTCGGAGTGTGTATTGCCCTTAGCCAAGGACTGCTGATCCGCCCATTGATCGCACGTTTTTCACCGCGTGTGTTACTACCTGCAGCTTTGATCAGTATGGCATGCATCCTACCTTTGATGCTGCTCGTCGATACTGCCTTGGGCGTGTTCCTGATACTCCCATTTTTAGCGTATGCAGAATCTTTAATTTTCCCCTCTGCCTCGACATTAGTGTCAAAATATAGTTCTAAAGAGGCTCAAGGGGAGACATTTGGCATATACAATTCTGTTCAATGGGCTGCTATTGGGTTTGCTCCGATCTTCTCTGGAAGCCTGGTCGCACAGCATCCTCACTTGCCTGTTTCTGTTGCAGCTTGTTGCATGTTAATGGCTTTCGTGCTGGCATGGTATATCATGGTCCGTAAAAAGAATATTTCAACAGATCTGACTTAATTCATCTTGATCCAACGCTTTTCCTATGATAAGCTTCATTATAATTATAAAAAATGGATACGACCATGGCTAAAAATTTTCCTGTAGCCCAAAACCCTCTCCTTTTGCGCTACCACCGATTGATGGATGCCTTCGCTAAGTCGGATGACGAACGCGATTTCTATCTTGATAAAGTGGAAGGATTTTTAGTATTTGCCGATCTCGACAAAGGGCAAGAAGAACTCGACTCTTTGGACCAAGAACTCTTAGAGCATCAAGACCGTTATTGCCAGATCCCTAAGATGACTTTTTATGAGACCAAAAAGTTCATGGAAGGTTTCGTTAATGAAAAGGTTTATGACATAGATACTAAGGAAAAACTTTTAGATATTATCCAATCCAAAGAAGCGCGCGAAAACTTCCTAGAGTTTATCTATGACCATCTTTCAGAACTAGAAAAGTGGCAGCAATATTACACAGAGCGCTCCCGCATCCGGATCATAGAATGGCTCCGTTCGCAGCAGATCCAATTTGTCTTTGAAGAAGATCTCGACTTAACTAAAAATCTTGTTGAAAAAATCAAAAAACATCTTTTCGATGTCAAACCTCCTAAAGAAGTTGCGTCTGCCCGTGATGCCCTTTTTGCCAAAGCAAAAACGTACTATTCCAATGAGGCATTAAATCCACGTCCGAAACGAGGGCGTCCGCCAAAACAAGTGGCCAAAGTAGAAACAGAACCGCAACTCACTGCTGACCTATATACTACTGTTCCTTTGTCTATTCGTCATTTTCTTTACATCCCAGAGATCACAAGTGCCTCTGCAGTCACATTCTCTGCACGCTATGACACTGAAGCTCAATTGCTCGCTAACTTGCGCGGAAGTTCCCGTGTCAAAGTCGATGCTAAATTGCAAGCGCTTTCCGAGCGTTTGGAATCGCTCCGCCATCTTTCTACCCGCCTAGCCGATATTAAAGGCTTAGGAGTAGGAGGAGGATTAGAGCATGAAGAAAAACTGATCAAAGCCGTCAAAGGTCAAACTGCTAAAGAAACTGCAGCAGACGCTGCTGCAGAAGAAGAAGCTCCAGGAAAAAAACGCAAGATTCTGGATGTCGTCAAAGGATTCCTCCCTCGCCGAAAAGAACGCCCGACTACTCCATCTCCAGCAGAAGCTGCTCAGCCTAAACCTAAGCAGCCACAGATCAAAACGGTGACCCAAATTCAATACCGTAAAACTAATAAGAAAAAATAGTTATGGCTGTAAGTAGTATATTAGTTCCTGAGTCCATTTCGCTCCGTGATAAGAGTCTTAAACTTTTGGAAGCGATGCTCCTGACTCGTTTTACTGACGAGAAAATGAGCAAGCTTGTGCGCCAGAACAAAGGGGGTACTTTCCATCTCGCCTCCCTTGGTCATGAGATGATCGGTTCTGCGTGCGGGCTCTATCTCGAGCAGGGAAAGGATTGGGGATTGCCATACTACCGTGATCGCGCTTTTGCAATTGGACTTGGTTGTGACCTTGCCGAATTATTTGGCGTATTCTTAGCACGCGATGTGCCCCACCATTCAGGTGGTAGGATGATGCCCGAGCATTTCTCTCATAAAGCCCTCAACATCCCTTGCCAATCGAGCTGCGTCGGCTCTCAGTTCCTACAAGCAGTGGGCGTTGCCAAAGGCTTGAAGATGCGTGGGGAAAATGCAGTGACATATGTCTCAGCTGGCGATGGAGCAACTTCACAAGGTGATTTCCACGAAGCATTGAACTTCGCTTGTTTGCATAAATTAAATGTCCTATTTGTGATCCAAGATAATGGTTGGGCGATCTCTGTTCCTGTATGCGACCAAGCATCAGGAGGGATCAATGCCGACCGCGCCCGTGGTTATGATGGACTGTCTGTACATGAAATTGATGGATGCGACTTCTTGCAAGTGCATCGCGCGCTTACAGCTACAATGGAAAGAGGGCGAGCTAACGAAGGGCCAACGCTCATCGTCGCCAAAGTTCCTCGTTTAGGTCCTCATAGCAGCAGCGACGACCCAGCAAAATACAAAACTTCTGCGGTGATCGAAGAAGAGAAATCCCGCGATCCACTTCCGCGTTTTGAAGGCTGGTTGATCGATCAAGGATGGATCGAACCGGAAGTTCTTTCGAAGTTGCGTGAGACACTTTTTGAACAAGTAGAAGCAGCTGCAAGGCAAGCCGACGCGATGCCATTTCCCGATCCAGATTCCGCTGCAGACCGTGTATTTGCTCCGATTGATGATATAGCTCAAAGCACAACAGAGACCAATGTTTCCAGCAGTTCTGGCGATGCTGTTGTGATGATGGATGCCTTGAACCACGCTTTAGAAGAAGAAATGCAGCGTGACCCTGGTGTTGTCATTTTTGGACAAGACGTTGCGCACGGTAAAGGTGGAGTGTTTGGGATCACACGGCAGCTCACAGCAAAATTTGGTGAAGAGCGCTGCTTCAATTCTCCCCTCGCTGAATCGACTATCATCGGCGCTGCTCTTGGAATGTCGCTTGTCACACCTTATAAGCCTGTAGTTGAAATCCAATTTGCTGATTACATGTGGACTGGGATCAATCAATTATTCAATGAGCTCGCGAGTTTTTATTACCGTTCGAATGGTGAATGGAACTGTCCAGTTGTGATCCGCATGCCTTATGGCGGCTACATCCAAGGCGGACCGTACCATTCTCAAAGCGTCGAAGCCTTTTTATGCCATTGCCCAGGTTTAAAAGTTGTCATCCCGAGCAACGCAGCTGATGCAAAGCGTCTCTTGAAAGCGGCGATCCGCGATCCAAATCCTGTGGTGTTTTTAGAACATAAAGCCCTTTATCGCCAACGCGTGTTCTGCGCACGCCCTGAGCCTGCTGAGAATGAGATGCTTCCTCTTGGTAAAGCACAGGTCCTCATTGAAGGATCTGATTGCACAGTCCTATGTTATGGAATGATGGCCTTTATGGCCTATGAAGCTGCCCAACAGCTCAAAGAAGAAGGGATCTCAGCAGAAATTATCGACTTAAGGACCCTTGCACCTTTGGATATGGACACTATCCTGATGTCAGTCCGAAAAACTGGAAAAGTGCTCATCGCCCATGAAGCAGCATTGACATGCGGGTTCGGAGCTGAACTTTCCGCTAAGATCGTCGAAAGCGCATTTAACTACCTCGATGCCCCTATCATGCGCCTTGCAGGAAAAGATTGCATGGTGCCCTATTGTAAGCTTTTAGAAGACAAAGTCCTACCACAGCCTGATGATGTGAAGAAGGCTATTCGTTCTATCGCTAATTACTAAGTTTCAATTAATTCGATAGAAACTTAGATCGCTAATTATCAAATACTTAATAATTCATTGAATTTTTTTCTATTTACATGCAAGTATTATTATTATACCATGTTAGAAGCAAATAATTATATTATATATGTTAATAATTGAATAAAGAAAGAAGGTTCTAATGACTGTTAACAACAATTTATCATCTATTCCAGAAAGAGCGCTGTCAC
>JBGAFY010000091.1:0-7879 GCA_044226975.1 Rhabdochlamydiaceae bacterium | reverse complement strand
CCAGGGCGGTGCAAAGCACCCAGAAGTATCTAGGCGCTTCGCAAAAAGATAAAAGATGACAAGTCACTAATGCAAAATAAAAAGCCTAGCTTATAAGGTTTAGGTTTTTTTCTTTTTGCCCTGCGCGAAGCGTTTTAGGAGTGCGTGCGCCCTGCGCCTAAATTACCTAAATAAATCCAGGGCGGGTAAAGCACCCGCATCTAGGCGCTTGCGCAAAAAGATAAAAAGATAACAAGTCACAATACGTAAAATAAAAATCCTAGTTATAAGGCCTAGGTTTTTCTATTTAAAAGTGAGGAATTAAGTTAGAAAAAGGTTTGATACAAGTCTCAAAATACGCGAGGATTTTTGCGTGTTTTCATTTTTAGAGAACCTCTGGTTTTGCGCCAGAGGTCTTTTTAAACAATTTCAAATATTCATGGTTTATTTGAAATAAATTCCTTGGGGAAGCATTTCTTAGCGCATCTGCAGAACTATTTTGAAGTGTGCGATTGTCTCCTTTTTCCCAGTCAATATTTTCTTACGCTTTATTACATACTTAAATTCTTTACCTATGGGCAAATTGCCCTTTCCACTGATTCTCGTTTGTACAAACAAAAGGGATGAACGTGTGCCAATCAGAGGATTCATTTATACCTACGGTCTCTCCAAACTCTGCTTTATACTCAATATGTGTTTCACGGTGTGTAACATTATCATCTTTAGAATAATCTGGAGCTGTAATGTTAAGCTCTTTTATACAACCAGCACAAGCAAGCTTATGCACATTTGTTGAGATCTCTTTCCATCCATTATTTTTCGCTTCAAAAGAAACATCGACGCCTCTTACTCTGCTCATAATATTATTGCACGAATCAAGATTGGTCATAATATAGTCGATTTCATTTCTCGAAAACTGAGGAAATTTTTCGTGCATCTCATTGCGTATTTCTCTCCTCGATTTAGTGTGGCCCATTTTGCTAAGTTCATTAGCAATTGCCGTTGAAAGCGCATTATAAGTTTTAACTTTATATACTCTTATTGCTTTTGTAATTTTTGCTGCTTTGGGGGTCAAAAAGCAAAAAGAAAGCATATTTTGCTAAACAACGATTTAGATAAATCTCCATCCTAATTTATGATGAATTTCATTAACTGCATATCCCCTAATAGTTTGTTTTGATATCAAGAGGGATGGTGAGTTTTTGTTGTATAAAAAACTTTACTTCATTTACTAATTGACCTGTGTTAATTGACATAGTTACCTCTTTAATTGCATCTTATTAATTATAATATTAATTGTATCTTAATGTTAAATTAAATAATAGAGTTCTGTGCTGTAATTTTTTTTGTGAAATGTCATTTTCTAAATTTTTATATATGCTAATTATATTTTTTCGATTCTTACATAAGTCTTTACATATGAATCTGTTATTTTAAATTATTAAAGAGTAATAACTGAAAACTTGTTCTAGTTTTTTGTTTGAGTATGAGTGAAGCTCGCCGAGAGCTTCAACTGTGGAATAAAACTTAGAATATGAACTGATTTTTTTTAACAGAGTGTATTAATAACGCATTTAAAAACCATAGGCCTCAAAGCCTATGGTGGGTATTGTGTCTCTTCAAATCCATAGATTAGAATTTGGCTCGTCTTGCGCCAAGTAAATTTCCCCTTCTTGCTTAGTAAGATTTGTTCTCTGATTTTTCCCATGCAATAATTTGCCCATTTTGGACTATGACAATTTGAACTCTTACCATGTGGAATGTTTCCTTTCCACTGGTTGTCTTCATAATTAAATAGTTTTGGAGTTGTCCAATCCGAGCTTGTGCAAATTCCGATAAAGCATCCGTATCCGACATTATGGTTTACACTAGCTTTGCAGGATTTGTCAGCAACTGGGTTATTCTCTACGAGCGCAATATTATTTGCTCGCTTTCGATGTTCTTCCTCTAATTTTTGTACATTGGGGTTGTAATTGTTTCATGCAATGTTTGTTGCTTTGAAATCGGTTTTGTTTAATTTTATGATGATGGCATCATTAATTTTTTACATTATCAATAAAATAATCTATTTCTTCTTTTTGAGAATTGCGGAAAATGTGTTCGCATATTCATGAATACTAGCTTTTCCTTTTTTTACTTGATCATTACTTGCATTTTTTAAGGGAGTCATAACTTTATGAATCTCTTCAGATAGATCTTGATAAGTATCGGCCTTATATACTCTCATTGCTTTTGCTATTTCAGCTCCCTTAGAGTCATGAAACCTAAAAGATCACAAATAAATGCAAAGAATGAATTTACGTATTACCCCAACCCATTTCTTGGTGAATGGCATTGATGACTGCATATTTATTCTTGTGATTTTCTGGGAGAGTCTTTTGACTATAATAACTGGCTATGTTTCTTAAAATTTTACTTTGAATTTTTGATGTCATATTCCTCATGCGTATTATTACATTTTTTTCTATACGTTTAATTGTATCAAAAACATTTTTTTTGTTATATAATAATTAAATATTTAAATTGCGCATATAGTTGTCGCTTGTTATGGTTAATGCATTAGAATCTATACAATGTAATTATTTCGATGAGTTCGGGAATTTTATCAAAGTTCTTGTTTTTAGATATTTAGCATTAAAAACAGTGTTCTACAGTGTTTAAAGAGTTTAAGTTTAGAGTTGTCATAAATTTTTATTTTATTATAATTATGCCTAAATAAATACATTTTTTATGCGTACTAGAAGAACTAATTCTATTATTTCAGTCTCCAACCGAGTGGCCCGCCTCAGCGGGATCCTCTCTCTTATTCTCTCCCAGTAGGGAGATATACTTTTTTTAATTACCAGATCTGAGTTTTTTTTACCGCTAACGGTTTGATTTTGTGCATTTTTCGACATGATTTTTGAGAAAAAGATGTCGTATAAATTCCGAATACTAGACCGGTAGCAGTTAGTTAGTTCATGAAAATAGTTTCATGGATTTGTTTAGTGTTTCAATTAATTTTTAACGTAAGGATTTTTATGTTCATTTTATCACTTAGTTCTCACCTCGTGGTCGTCGGATTTGTAAATAAATCTTTTAAATTTAAAAAGAGGTGGGAGCCATGGCATTCTCAAACGTAGGTTCGTTTTGTAAGCAACAAAACCACTGCGCGCAAATTAAGGCGCACAATGGAATGCAGAAGAGATATGCGCATCGCTCTTCTGACTCAGCTTTTTTGAAAAAAGCACGATCTGAACACTCAGTTTCTAATTTCCAGGACAAAGCAGTTGAAAACTGGAAGCGTTTTCCTAATATGGCCGAACGTGTTTGGAAGACTGCAGGTGCAATGAAAAGTCAGGGGCTTTTCCCTTTCTATCATGCACAATCTTCTGTCATGAGGCCGTATCGCATCTTTTTGGAGACTATCCAAAATAGGTCTTTAGAAAGTTATTTCCGTCCCTTTAGGATTCCCAGATCATATACGTTCATCTCGCATACTGAGATAGTTGGATAAAATTAATAGTTATATCAAAGTAAATGGCTCTGAGGCATGGGACTCCGGGAGTGTGGAATGGAAAGGCTGTTCGCATGGATGTAGATCCTTTTTTCCGACGCCATTTGGTGTCGCTCAGTTATTCTGTTGTGCATACTCAGTTCCAGGAAAGTGCTTATCACTTCCTGTTTCAAAATAAATCAAGTATTGATGCGCATTCGGCTATGGAGTTCCTCGATGAAGAGTGAATTTCGATAAAGATGAGTGGTATGAGGACAAGAAAGAGATCGTCATAAAGCAGATCCGCTCTTTTGCTCATCAATATCAAGCTTCAGTACGGAACATTGTACCATTGTCGGTATTCCAATTGATTTAGCTCATCGCTTTGTCTTGATGCAAAATCATTTGGGATCCCTACAGGCAATGACATGTCGGTAATTGTTAAAGATCCGGACATCTTCACCGCGTGCTTTTTCAGATGAAGAAGGAGGGATGCAAGCGCGGCTTCCATGTTTGATGAAACAATGCGCGCAAGTTCTAATATCCAGGTTGTTGATGCAACGGATCCAGATGAGTGTACGCTATGTGAAAGGGAAGGCATATACTAATCCAAGGTCTCTCCCGAATTTGAGCCGTTTTTCAAAGTAAAGACGTCAAAAATCGAAGATAGAGATAGGACTCAGCGTGCAATGCTCGATGCTGAGGTCAGAAAATTTGCTCGTTCTGAAACATTAATTTCTCAGAAACACCTGCCAGGTCTTTTTCTTGGCGGGACTCACGATATACCCTTGTTTCGCCTGCACGATAAACGTTCCAAAGGCCATCGAAGACAATTCCTGTGGAAAGGAAAATGACCGGGTTTAAGGATTCGCCGAGGAGCATCCACCCTGTAAGTGATGCAAAGATCGGGCTGAGGAGGCCGACAAAAAAAGATAAGAATGTCGCTGTATAGCGCTTGAGCAGCCATCCGTAGAGATTATAGCAAACCAGGTTAGAGATCAGAGTAATGAATGCGATGCTCTGCCAAAATGCTGGGGGCTTTTCCTGGATAGATTGGCAATGGCGCCCAATTGTCGACAAATAGTGAATGCACGAGAGCAAACTTCAAACAGCATGCTCACTCCATTGGCGGTCATTGGAGATATGGAGCTGTCTTTGACAACAACACGTAAAAGCACCCATCCATATACTGAACAAAGCGCTGCTCCCATTAATGCCAAGGCTGGCCAAGAGACAATGCTGAAGGCGTTCATCAGACCTTCTTGGGCACTTTGCACGCCTAAAACAGGGATGAATCCGACAAAACCGATGAGGAATCCCAACCATTTGCGGTTGTTCATTTTTTCGCCAAAATGCAGATATGAGAAAAGGGCGGCGAAGAATGGAGATAAGCTATAGATGAAGCATGCTTTTCCTGCAGGGAGATATTGCAGACCCCAGAATTCTAATACGTTTGTCAAATAGATGCTCATGACCCCTAACAAGAAAAGAGAGAGCCATTGCTTGAGTGTCAGGTTTAATGATGTGCGTTTGCGCAGCAAAACGAATCCTAGAAGAAGGAACGCTGCTACGAGCATACGCGCTGCAGTGAGAAAAATTGGGGGGCTGGACTCCAGCGCCGTTTTACCAAGAGAAAAAACGGAAGACCAGACTGCATACATCAGGATGACAAAAAGCATGAAAAGCCTTGCTTAAATTGAGCTAAAAGACTGTTTACAGTCTCGAAGATCATACCATGTCATATGCTAGTGGTCAATCAACGCCTTTGACTTTTGCTTTTAAAAGAGAGCGTTCTTTAACTTGAGGAGAGCTTTCATTAAAAACATATTTTGGAAATGCATGCTTTAAATTTTTTATTAGTGTTATAGGGAGTAGGGGATAGAAACATACACGCCAATTTTTTCCTGCAAAAGGAGCAGCAGCTGTACTGATCAGTCCTAACATTTGTAAAATAATGAGCCCTAAAACTCCTGCCGCGGCGATGAAAGGGGAAGAGACGGCAAGAGCACCCCCTAAAGCAATTTTTTTAGGCATCGAGAGGTTTTGGACTTTTTGTTTCAAATTTTTCCATGGCTCATATTCTTTGACATATCTTTTTGGAAGTAACTGTGGAATTAGCGAGTTGATGAGGGCTCCTTTGCCATATTCTAATCCTAGGATGTTCTTATTCAGCTTTTCTCCGTTAACTTCCCCTTTAGCTGCGCGAGAATATCTGGTGACTTGATGGGCGGTCATTAAATTCATTGCGACAAGCTCTTTAAAGCGACAGTCGTCTAGAAGCGAAGTGAAATCTGTTGGGATTGGCAGACGCATGGATTGCCATTGATGGAGGGCGGCGCTGACTGCTACAACGCTAGAGCGGTCGGTGCTACTTTTGCAATGATACACAATCGGCAGTCCAAGTTCTTTGCAGAGAAGATCGCGCAGGAATAGTTCTTTTTCAGGGGCAAGGGCAAATGGGTTTTTCAATGCATTAAGAATTGCTTGGAGTTTTTCTTTTCCATAGGGGCCTCTTGATTCCATGACTTTTTTGGCATAGGCAAAAAGCTCTTCATACCCTTTTTGAGAAATTTCTTGGGAACGCAGTGCTCCTGTCAAAAATGGAGGGAGGATGTTCCGTAATCGGTGGATGAAGTTTGCTTGCTGGCTAATGAGGATCGGTTTTATCCGGACATGATATTGAGTCTTTGTCTCAGGATCGATGACTGTGATGGTCTCTTTTTTGAGTGTGTCTAAGGCTGCTACTTCATCTTCAACGAATTTTCTTTCTGGGAAGAATGGAAGCGCTGAGCTAAATGGAGGTTGTTGGAGGGGATTGGTATCTAAAAGGCAATTGACTACATACTGGAACTCATAGACATCGCCTTCTTTTGTGATCCCTTTGTTGCACTGGCTTTTGATCTCGTGTAAAAACATCATCGAGACTTGCTCAGTGGCCTTATGTTTGGAATCCGGCCTGCCTGTATAGCAGATGCTGCGATTAGTTCTGTCGGCGAGTACGCGTGCCATTCCAACTGTATCGGCAGTGCGGTCGTTGCTGCTTGTTAATGCATGGCTTAAATGGCATATGGAACCATCTGGCTTGCGGTAACTTTGTCCATTTAATGGGCTGTTATGCAGGAATAAAGATTGTGTTTCCAAGTTCTTGAGTTCTTCATCAGAGGCTCCAAATGCTTGCTTAAGCTCAGAAGAAAGAATGCTTGGCTTGCTATAAAAATCGCGTCGGTTGCAAGTGCTATGCGCTATTTGCAGCTTTAATTTAGCACATTTTTTTGCAGAGAGTTTTTTTCCAGGGTGTCTTTTTTCAGCTTCAGATGTGCACAGAGCGTCGAGCGATTCAAATGTTTTATTGTACAGAATTGAATTTTTCAAATGCTCTGCCGTTTCAGAAGTTTGTCTTTTAAAAAAATCAATGTCTACTTTCCAAAGACCTTCATCAATGTAAGTTGCTCTACGGTTTTCTTTCGTAGGATGGAGGGTATCTTTATTTAAAGATGGAATGTGATTTATTAAATTAATTAAATGTGAGCTCATGTTGTTTTGATCTGTTATTATTTATTATATTATACAGTAATTAAATATTGATTTCAAATAAAAGTCGGATCGATAAATTTTTTTTAAAACTGATGGAAAAATATTTTAATTCTATGGATGACGTGATAAAAAGTGGAAAAAGTAGTAATTCAAATTTTTTATGCCACAAGCAATTAAAAGAATTGTTGTCACAGGAGGCGCTGGACAGATCGCCTATAGTTTGCTGTTTCGGATTGCAAACGGTGAATTGTTGGGAAATAAGCAGCCAATCGCTTTGCATATTCTTGAAGTTCCCGATTGCATTGCAGCTCTTAAAGGAGTTGTGATGGAGTTAGAGGATTGCGCTTTTCCTCTGCTGCGAGAGATTCATTTTGGATCCGACCCCTATACAGTGTTTAAAGGGGCACATTATGTTTTCCTTGTGGGCGCTAAACCGCGAGGGCCTGGAATGGAGCGCAAGGATCTTTTAAATGAAAATGCGCGGATCTTCATTGAACAAGGTAAAGCGCTTCAAGATGCTGCAGATCCAAGCGTGCTCACGTTGGTCGTTGGAAATCCTTGCAACACGAACTGTTTAATTGCATTGAAACAAGCAAAAAAGCTGAATGCTCGGCAATTTTTTGCGATGACAAGGCTCGATCAAAACCGCGCTCATTATTTGCTCGCTAAGAAAGCTCAAGTGGAAATCAGTGATGTGCGCAATGTTGCGATTTGGGGAAATCACTCTTCAACACAAGTCCCTGACTATTTCCATGCTCTCATAAGGGAGAGACCAGTGACTGAAGTAATCCAAGATCCCCAATGGTTAGAGTCCTCTTTTTTTTCCTTGGTGCAAAAACGAGGGGCAGAAGTGATTGCTGCGCGAGGTAAATCTTCTGCTGCATCAGCAGC
>JBGAFY010000090.1:0-5586 GCA_044226975.1 Rhabdochlamydiaceae bacterium | reverse complement strand
GATTGATCAAGCTTCCATGGGAAACAAAATCTCATCAGAAGTGTTGCAAATTAGAGATGCCCAAGAAACTTTAAATGCAAAAGACGCCAAAAATCTTTTAACCTTAGCATACGCTTGCTTTCCTTGGCCCCAATCTCGAAAAACACTCTCTTTTTCTTCGCTTGCCCATGCTTATAAAATCCAAGATGAAGAGCCTTATGAAAAAACAGAGCCGTCTTCCTTATTACCACTGGGTAGCGAAACAGGGCAGTTAGTGCATGGAATACTGGAAAAAGTTTTCAAGCTCCATCTCTACAATCCTTTTAATTCCAAGAAAATTCAGGCTTTGATCCTCAAAGAAATAAAAGACACGCCTTTCGAAGCCTTTGAGGAACCCTTATCACAAATGGTCCTGCAAGCATTGCAAACAACCATCTTGCCTTCATTTGCTTTGACTGATCTAAAAAAGGGTGAGTTCTTTTGTGAAACAGAATTTTTGTTCTCTTGGAAAGAGCATTGCATAAAAGGAGTTGCTGACTTAGTTTTTCGACATCAAGAAAAAATTTATCTCCTCGATTGGAAGACCAACGATCTCGGGCCTGGGTCTGAATGTTACTCGACTGAGAAATTGGACCTGGCGATGAAGAAAAACGGTTATTATTTCCAAGCTTCTCTCTATGAGGAAGCTCTGAGGCGTTATGTAAAGCAGTTTGACAATCGTCCATTCGAGGAAATTTTTGGAGGGGCCCTATACTTTTTTTTAAGAGGAAATAGGTGTCTCCATTTTTCTCCTGCCCCTTTATTAGACTTCTTGCCTAGTTAGGTCAGAAAGGTATAAAATAACAACTTGAAAATAAATTTTTTCTTTGGTGAGATGGGAAACTCTTTAAAATTCCTTAACAATTACGAGGCAAGGTATGGCAGGAGCATTAAGTTTTTCAGCAGCACTTTCTTCTAGAACAATCGATTCACAAGCTTTAAATAATTCTAATCCTCTTCCTAATCGAAAAGGTCTGTTTCATGTCTTTCAGAAATATATTTCTGGCACTGAAGGCGCAGGCGCCTTTCTTGAGCTTGGAGCTTACGCGACAAAATGGCCGGAGTTTTTCCTTAGGAAATTTACCCCTGCTCGCTTAACGAATGCCAGCGATACATTAATGGATGGCAAAAATGTTTTGAGCGGCGTAGCTATTCCTGAATCTACTAAATCTTTTATGAAGGCCTTAGATGGAGCAGCCCGCAATGGAACAGTTACAAATATTGCAGGTGCAATTGAAGCCGGTGCCACTTTAGGAAATAATGTATGCGATGTGGGAAGTTTGCTAGAAAGTCGAAAAATAGCATCTCTTCCTTTCGGCGCATTTGAAAAAGCAAATTCTGTTTTCACTTCCTTAGGCGGTGGAATAGGAACTGCGAAAGCAGTTAAGTTTCTTTCGCGTTACAATGTGCTTACTCCTAATAGCACACAAGATGCACAAATGGTTCGCTGGGGCTCTTTAAAATTATTTGAGAAAGTATCCTATCTCTCCTTAGGATTGTTAGGGTTGAGCAATTGGATTTTACGTACGACCTATTCATCTTGGACAATGACTGCTGCAGCAACTTCAGGTGTTGTGTTCAAAATATTGGGTGATTTTTACCCTAAATTATAAAATTGATCTTCTGGAGATGCGTTAAATAGACCTCTTGTGTAATTAAGGTTCTGTCGTTTTTGAGTTCTTTTGAACGAATTCTCGATTCATTGTAAATGATAAATATCAGCCTTACAAGATAATGATCCTTTCCAATGAATCGAGAATTCGTCAAAATAATCTCGAAAATCGACGGATACGCCAGAGGTCTAATGAATTTCCTGCCACAAGGGGATATTTTAAATGATGCATCTCCAACTTGGAGCTTCCTTCAATCTTGCATTGAAGCAAAGGAGCTCTCAGAGTTCGATCTCAGCATAGCCGAAAGAATTATCCCCCGCAGTAAAGACAACGAACAAATCGCTGCATTTATCTGCGCTCTTTCTTTAGCCTGCAGGGAAGGGCATCTTTGTCTAAATAAAGATCTTCTTACAACAATATTTCCCGAATCACCAAGGCAAAAACAGTTTCAAGAACTCGCAACGCAAGGAGTTTTAGAGGTAGGCGAGCTTCAAAAATATATTGTTTTTGAGAATGGCTTTTTCTATTTTAAGCGTTTTCACGAGCTAGAAGCTCAAATATGTAAAGATCTCCTGCGCCTTTCCGAGAGGCCTTTTCCAGCACTTAACTATTCTCAAGCAATACTTCACTCTCAGCTTAACGCTGAGCAGAAAAATGCTGTTGAACAGACTTTATCTAGAGGGTTTTGTTTATTGTCAGGCGGGCCTGGAACTGGAAAAACATTTACTGCTGCCCACATTGTTTCTGCATTTTTACAGATCCATCCTGATGGATATATCGGAATATGCGCGCCCACGGGCAAAGCAGCGTCACATCTTGAAAAAATGTTGCATTATCATCTCCCCAAAGACCGAGTGTATTCATTTGAATCAGGTACTATCCACGCGTTGTTTGGTTTAGGGAGACGATCATCTTGGACTCGACAATTTGCCCCTGTGTTCTTTGATCTCTTGATAATCGATGAATGTTCCATGATCGATGCTGAGCTCTTTGCAACAGTCTTAAGCAAGATATCTTCCAAAACACGGACCGTTCTTATCGGTGATGGAGCGCAGCTTGCACCCGTGGAAACAGGATCATTGTTTACAGATATTGCTGAAAGTTTAAGTGAAGGGTTTCCGCTACCTATAGTCCCTTTAAAAAATAGCATGAGAAGCGACAATCGCGCCCTTTTAGAATTTGCCGACGCTGTGTTAATGCAAAATTCTTCTGAGTTTGAAAGCGGGATAAAAAATTTTTGGCATCCAGGGTTGTCAGAAACCTTAAGTTCCCCAGATGTATTTTACGATGCCCTATGCGATTACACAGAAAGTCATCGCATTCTCAGTTGTTTACGGAAAGGGCCCTTTGGAGTCGATGCGATAAATTTTGCGCTTGTACAGCGTGCTTGTAAAATGAAAAATGATTCCACGTTGGCAATCCCGGTCCTTATAACAAAAACTCAGGAAAAGGAAGGATTGTCAAAAGGGGAAATGGGAACATTGATTGTCCATAACCCTGCACTTTTAGAAAAGACAGGCCAATTAAACTTGCACCAAGATTACATGCTGTTTGATAAAGATAGCGATCCGTCAAGACGTATTCCCGTCTCTGCGATTTCTTCTTGGGACTATGCCTATTGTCTTTCAGTGCACCAAAGCCAAGGGAGCGAATTTGATCAAGTTCTTTTACTTGTCCCTCCTGGGAGCGAGCGTTTTGGCAAGGAAGTCCTTTATACAGCAATGACACGTGCACGCAAGTCGCTTTTAATTGCTGGAAGCAAAGAAACACTTCAAGCTACCATGCTACATTCAAGCAGACGTTTGTCTGGAATCAAAAACAGACTCTTGTGTATACCCTCAAAATAAGCATTAGTTCCCGGAGGAATTGTGAACAGTTGGTTTCGTTTTTGTGTTTTTTTATCTTTATGTGTTGCTGCAATGAGTTTTCGCACTCCATTTGAGGTGAAGACATCGCAGAGTGCAAAAGATGAACTTCCGCAGCTACGCCGCTCCTTAGACCATCTTGTCGCACAATTTGACCAGAAAATGCATATCGGGATCGAAATCATCTCGTTAGACAATGGCCAGAAGATCTATGCCAAAAATGCCTATCATATGTTTACCCCTGCAAGTGTGCAGAAGTTATATACTGCCGCAGCAGCTCTTGCCTTGCTTGGCGTAAACTACACATTTGAAACATTGCTTGAGCAAGATGGTATGCTTGATGGCAATATCCTTAAGGGAAATCTTTATCTTAAAGGATCTGGAGATCCTAATTTTTCCGTTAGAGAACTTCAGCTGCTTTCACAAAACCTCGTGAAACAGGGTATTAAAGAAGTGCAAGGCGAGATCGTTCTCGACAACACAGTGTTTGATGATCTGACACAGGGTCCAGGATGGATGTGGGACGAACCGCCAGCGTATTGGGCTGCCCGTGTTGATGGACTTACGCTCAACCGCAATTGCATTAAAGTCACGCTTACCCCTTCAAAAGAAATTGCAACAGCTCCACACATGGCAATCGAGCCAGAAACACGCTACATGCGTGTAGAATTAGCATCAGGGACAGAGCGCACGACATGCGATAAGTTAGAATGCAAACGTAAAGAGACGATCCCTTTTGAAAGGATCGTGCTGCAGGGGCCGATTGGGGACAGTTCCAAAGAACTGTTTATTGCAGTCGCTCAACCCTCACATTTCGTCCAAACAGTCTTTGAAGAGATTTTGCAACAGACTGGCATCCGCTTTAAGAGTGTCCGTTTTGGCAAAGTGCCCCGAGGCTCTGTTGTGATGGGAAGGCATGCCTCAGTTCCCCTTTCCCTTATTGTGCGAGAGATGATGAAAACTTCAGATAATCTAATTGCTAATTGCTTGTTTAAGAAAATGGGCGGTCATATGGTACAAGGAGAAGGAAGTTGGAAAAACGGATCAAAGGCAGTCAGAGAATTTCTTGCTGAGCAAATTGGCATAGATCAGATGGATATTACTCTCTTAGATGGCGATGGTCAGTCGCGTTATAACTTAACAAGTCCTCATCATCTTGTTAGTCTTCTGCTCAATGTAAAAAAGCAGCCATATTATCCAGAATTTCTCGCTTCGTTACCTATTGCAGGCATTGATAGCAAACATAGTGAGCTAAAAGGAAAAGTCCGTGCAAAGCCGGGAACAATGACTGGAGTGACATCGCTTGCTGGATATGTGGACAGCCAAGGTGGAGAAACCTTTGCTTTTGCCATCATGGTAAACGGGTTTACTGGCCCTGAAGATGACATCAAAGAGCAATTAGAAGAAAAGATCTGTCAATTATTGGCAAATTTTTCGAGAGAAATCCCAGAGACCGTTAAAAACTTAGAATAATACTCTAGTTTATAAATAGAGGAGTTCAAAGCACTCCTTTAACCCAAGTTGTGATTGAGTCTGATATGAATCTGTCTCCGAAAAATCGGAGACAGATTCATAGATTACGCTTTCGCAGGAACGAGTTTATTGAGACGGGATTTGACGCGAGATGCTTTGTTGATCTTGTACACGCCAATTTTCACGCCTTTGTCCATGAGGCTATAAACTTCATTGAGTTTTTGAGTAGATTCTTGCGCGCTTCCTGCGGTTACGCAGCTTTTGAACTCGCGTAGAGCAGTAGTTACTTTTGATTTAAAAGATTTATTGCGAAGATTGCGTTTCGCGCCTTGAATATCACGCTTTTTAGCAGATGGGCGTCTTTGCTTTGCTGCTTTTTCTTTTTTCTGATCGGCCATTACTTCCTCTTCTGAACAGGGATAATGAATTAAAAGGTCCTACTATAGAGCTTTCCTGTTAATTCGTCAATTTCTCCTAGAAACAAATTCATTTTATAAAGAGAAATTTGAATTTTTGGACTTGAACCTATCTCGATAAAATTTTTCGTTGATTTTCGGGATTATTTTGGCCTATTTTCGATCCAATTTTAGTGGGTAATATACATAAGTCGATATTAC
>JBGAFY010000089.1:0-5607 GCA_044226975.1 Rhabdochlamydiaceae bacterium | reverse complement strand
ATCAAAGCGAACATCGTTAGGCATACGGGTTAGGGCAAGCTTGAGACGCCATCGGCAGGCTAAAATGGTCAAAAGTTCAATTTTTTCTTCGTTATAACTAGGTTCATGTTTACGTCCCCATCCGACATGAGATTGAAAATTGAGCGAGATTTTCGGTGTAATCCTGAGCTGCAACTTAGTCAAAAAAGTGTTCCGTCTATCTGAGAGCGAGGAACGGAGAAGTTCGTGTATCGGTCGGGTCACGTCGAGGAAAAAGTTCTCATGGTCTCCTTTACGCCAATCGAAGCTGCTGCGGTGGCGGAACTCTAGCCCGAATGCCACATTTTCATTGACTGTGATGTCAGCGCGCATGTTGGAATAATCGAGGACTTGCTCTTCTTGGTTCCAGGCAAAATTTCCATAAAGTGCGTAACTTGGATGGGACCAAGACATGTTCAAATAAGTCTTGGGAAAAGTTTTGTTGTATGTTCTATCGTCAAAATAGGCGTTGGAAAATAGATCGATCATGAAACGAGGTGAGAACAGGGAGCGGACGTTTCGAAAAAAAGTGTTCCTTATGCCCACTTTCATCAAGTTAAGAGTGTTGTATCCATCATCAATGTTAAAAATGAAGTAACGGTCGACTCTCACAGTAGGATGTGTATATCCTTGAAAGTTGATATAGGGCTCTACCATGTGTTTAAAAGTGTCAAACCGTCTAGAAAAGAAAGTTTGGGCTAAAAATCCGTACGTGCCGATCGCTTGCCCAGCAGATTTTTTTTCTGGGCTATTGTTGTAGAATATCCCTGTAAATCCAACATGAGGAGTGAGGATAAGACGCTGAATTGGAATGGGGCGGTACAGAAGTTGTTGTGTTTCAAGTCTAAACGCATGTTGATTGCGTATCAGATCATCAAACTTATCTCTGAATATATAATCCAAATAGCCGAGGTTGATCATGTTGTGAAACAAGATGCCGCTATTTCCTAAAGTAAATGGTCTTGCTCCAGCAAAAATTAGGGGCAGTTCTTGATTTAAGCTTTGAAATCGGTTGATGCGAGGCTGTAAACGAAATCTTGTAAGTAAATTTTCTTCGTTATGGTCGATCAGCAGCAGAGTTCTTTTTTGCGTATTGATCTCAAAATCATCACTCTTAAAATCTCCTGGCATTTGATCGTCGCTGAGCTTGTCGTACACCGCGTGGACTTGTGTTTTTTGATCTTTGCTCGAGGTATGGAAAAGTCCTTGCAGGCGATACCGCTTGTTGCCATGCTCATCGGACTCCTCTTTGTCATATGCAGCATAGTTTTTCGTAAGAAAGATCGTGCGATCATCAGGTGAATAATATTCCCCTTCTAAAGCAGCTCCAGGGCCGCGAGAAAGACGATAATCGAAGCGGAAGTAGATCTTTGTGTCTTCGTTTGAAAAGACGCGATAACGCATGCTTAAACGCGGTCCTAGCCCCTTGTCCCATCTCAACTTGTAACGGATAGGTGTGTCTTTTGAAAGTTTGAGATTGCTTTTGAACTTTGGAAGCCAGAACAAAGGAATTTTGATAAAACGAAACTGAATGTTGTTGGCTGTCAAAAGTCTGTCTTTGGTGATCTGGATCATTCCTGTATGGATTTCCCAGTCCCTATCCTGGCTTTCACATGTCGTGATATAGGCGTTGTAAATAAGATAGGAGCCGTCGTCCTTCAATTCGATCTTTTCACCGCCTAAAAACCAAATTCCAGAGAAGGTCCTCCCATCGTAGAGCACGCCAGTCCGCGTGAGAAAATCAAACTCAAGGCGTTGTCCCACAAAAGCATTGCCGCCATATTCAATAAGAAGGTCTCCATCAGCAATGATTTTTTGTACGGCGATCCCGTTTTCTACCCGATTTGTGTATTCAATGTTCCTGGCTTGAATGCGAATCCCTTCGGCTGAAACAACGCCTCCTTCTGTCGTTGTGATCACTCCATGAGAAAAGACAGGATTTTTAAGGTTGATCTCGAACTCTTGAGGGTTTGGGTTGGAAATTTTTTCTCTGTTCCACGCTTCTTTTTCTTCTTTGCGAGGATTATCAAAAAATGGGGGGGTTGGTTCGTAGGCAAGAATTTTTTCTTTTAAAAGGCGAGGGCCTTGAAAATCTTCCAAGCGGTTAGGAAGATAAAGGTCCCACTCATGAGTGTCTGGTTCATCGTAATTTATAGAATCTAATACAACATTTCCGTCTGAAAATAAAGATGGATGAGCTTCATCACAGCAAAGAGGAGTGAAGGAGAACAAGCACAGAGAAGTTAAAATTAAACTACGAAAATCCACCTAGATCCCCACGACGAGAAGAAGTTCAAGGATACTCTAGGGTAAAATATGAATCTAGAAAAACAGAGAAGAGGGAATAAAGATCGGGCACGCAAACAGGCATGGGCTCGGGCACGATTGGGAATAAGAGTGGGGGAGGAGGCAGAGGGCTCCGGCACGCAAGCGGCTAAGTCAGAATAAAGGGTTCTCTAATTTGTCGTGCCCAAGCCCGTACCCGTGTCCGTGCCCGATCTTCATCTTTCTTCCCGCTCTCTATTTTTTTATTGTAAGGCTCTGAGCAAAATGCCAGCTAGTATGTATTGGTTTCCCCCTTCAGCATCGGCCAGTGCATCAAAAAGAATTTGGATGCTTTGAGCATCTCTTCTTTCAGCGATGGCTTGATAACTTTCAATTAACAGCCTAGAACTCTCTTCAGGCGTCAGCTCAAATGTAGAAGGTAGCTGAGTAAACTCACGCTGCATGGAAGGACGGAATTGAACAATTTGGGTCTCTTTATGGCCTTTAATAAAATCTAAGAGATACTTTTCTGAATAACCCGGGTGACGCATTCTAAATAGTGCAAGATGGCAGTATGCCCTTAACAATGGAAAGCCCGCACGCTCTGCATGGATTTTTAAAAGATCAACAGCTTCTTTTGAGCGGTTATTTTCAAGAAGCGAAACAAGCACTGGGACTAGCCGCATATGCCCATTGTCGAGGATTTTTTTTGAAATGTTTAAGAATTGATCTTGAGGCAGCTCAAGGGTGTTTTTTAAGAGCATTTCTCTAAAATTGAGCGCTAATGCTTGGAGATACTCTTTGCGCATTGCCTCCCCTTGTCCAATTGAAGAGACAACTTTCCAGCAGACCAATGAACGCCCTAGGGTAACGTGGGGCTGAAATCCGATTTCCCTGCTATCTTCAAATAAAAACTCGCTCAAATAACCTGACGCTCTTGCATCGCGGAGTTTAAGAAGGGAGAGTACTGCGTTTAGGCGTACATGTGCGTTAGCGTGGCTGCAAAGAGCAAATAGTAGACCTTCCGTGCCTGGCAGATCGCCGCATGCGTAGATGGCAAATAGATTTTCTTTATGCGCTAGCTCAGAAATTTTTTGTAGCGCGCTGGATTCTCCAAGTCCATATAAAGAAATAGATGCTGCAAGAGCAATGTTATCTTCGCGATGTTCGGCTAGTTTTTTCAGGAGGGGGACAGATTGAGTGTCTTTTAAACTTCCAAGGGCAGAAGCGCAGGCTTCTAATTCAGCAATGTGGGTGTGAGTTGCATGAGCTCGGATGATAGGGAGCAAATCGTCTCTTTGGAACCTCGCAACGCTTAAAATTGCTTCAATTTTTGTGATGTTATTGGGGCCATTGATCAATCTTCTTAAAATGTTCATTGCTTCATGCGAGCCATTGAGAGCAAAAAGTTCAGGAAAAAAGTAATGCGCTTCAGGAGGTAGCTTCTGCATTAAGCCTTCAATTTGGCCGATGGATGAACGGCTTTTGTTCTGCGCTAGAATGTACGCAGCTTCTAACCTAGTGTAAAAGTATGGGGAGTTCATCGCCCGGTTCAGCAGTTCTTCACTTCTGTCATCTGGAAATGTCGAAAGATAGCGCAGAGAAGCGAGTTGAATGATGGGATTTTTACTTTTTATCCCAGACTCCAGAATGTTGATCGATGCAGAACAATTACCAATCCCAGAGCCATAGATGCTTAGCAATTGCATTTCTGGGTCATCACTTTTGATCCCTTTCTCAAGAAGAATAAAAGCGCAATTCTGCAATGCTTCAATATCATGTTCTCCATGACGTTCTTCAACAAATTTCCGATACAAGTTGAAAGCTTCGGTGGGGGTGCTTTTTTGGATTAGGTAGAAAATATGACGTCGATCAACGGATGCAGCAGTTGTCACATCATTGTTTTCAGCACAATAGGATGCACAGACAGGCAAGAGAATTAGAAGGCTTTTAAATAATCCCATAGGTCGATCTGGATGTTCAACAAAATTTTACGCAGGGCGTTTATTGGGAGTCCCATCACATTGTGATAAGAACCTTCAATTTTATCTACAAGAATACTTCCACAATTTTGAATTGCGTATCCTCCAGCCTTGTCTGTAAATACAAAATGTTTTTGATATTCCCTTGCTTGTTTCTGTGTAATCGAATGGAAAAGAACCTTTGTTTCCTCAATTTCAGTCCATTGGAGTCTGTCCTGGGTGAGTGCGAGCGCCGTCCACACACTATGCCATTTCCCTGAAAGAGACATTAGGAACTCTATCCCTTCAACATCATTCAATGGTTTATTAAAGATCTTCCCTTCACAAACGACGATCGTGTCAGCGGTTAAAATCAATTGATTAGGTAAAGAAAAACTCAAAAGCTCACCTTTTTTACTCGCTAGTTCCAACGCATATTGTTGAGGAGATTTATTCTTAATGCTCACGCTATCTTCATCAAACCCAGAGGATATTTGCCTGAAGGGAAGATTAAAATAACCTAATATTTCAGAGCGTCTAGGGGATTGCGAACCGAGCACAATTTTCATAGGTAAAACTCACTTTATGAAGCATTCTACTCTGCGGAAGAATTGATCAGCAAATGTTTCATTTTGTGCAGAATAGAGATTTCTCTTTGCAAACGCTTTACACAATCTTTATCTTAACGTCCTCATTTTCAGCATGCTAGGAAAAAATTAACTTTTTATCTTTTCTTAATATACTCTTAATAATTATTATCTACATTTTCGAACAAAATACAGCGCGATCAACGATCAGCTGAAGACGTAAGTGCGATGTGTAAAACAGAGCGCTAAATGAATCGACAAGTGATTATCAACAACCTGAAGGAGGTTTAAATACCTATGATCCAAAACATCCAACCTAATGCAAACAGTTTAAGGGTTTCTAACTCTAACGTTCCATTCAGCCCTGTTTCCAGAACAGGTTATTCATCAAATTCAGTGCTGTACGCAGCTCCAACTCCAGCTCCAGCAAGCAAGCCTTGGTATTCAATTTTCACAAATTGTTTCTCGAAGGTTACATCTTTCTTTTCTGGTATTTTTGAATCTGTTAAGACGTACTTCTGTGGACCAAAACTACCTCCTGCTTTAACTGAAAAAGACAAAGCAGCTAAGTTCTTAGACCTAGTAAAGAATGGCGCAGCTGGAACAGCAGACGAAAAACAAGCATTTGGAACATTGTTTGCTACTTTAAAGCCTGAGTTCCAAAACGTGATTAAGCGTTTGATCTGGATCGCAGGTGGAAGTCCTAATTTCAATGGTGATTTTTCTGAAGACAAACTGAAAAATGATCCAAAAAATGCATGTGTTTCTGCTGCTGT
>JBGAFY010000088.1:0-6387 GCA_044226975.1 Rhabdochlamydiaceae bacterium | reverse complement strand
GAAAAACATTCGAAAAAACAGACTTCTTATTTCTCTGTGTTCTCCTTTCCTCTGTGGTAAAATCTTATTAAAACTAAGAGCCTGTGGATTTAATTTCGAAACCGACGCGCTCTCCTTCCTTCTTATTAAGCTTAAGTTCCACTGTACTCTCTGCAGGAATTTCACCTTTGAGTAACGCGACAGATAAGATGTTGACCACTTGGTTTTGAATCATTCGTTTTAACGGACGGGCACCAAAAAATGGATCTTATCCCTCTTTTGCCAGATACGCAACGAGGTCTTTGTCCCATAATAGGGTCACATGTCGCTCTGCTAAACGGTCACGTACCAATTTGAGTTGGATGATCACAATTTTTTCCATGTCGTGTTCTTGCAATGGCAAAAAGGGCAAAATATCATCCAATCGGTTTAAGAACTCTGGGCGGAAATGAGCTTTGAGGATGGGATCAAGGAATCCAAGGATCGACTCTTTGGTCCAGCCTGTCGTTTGTGAGCGGAGTTTTTCGAGCAGCGCCTCAGATCCGAGGTTAGATGTCATGATAAAAAGGGCATTTTTACAATTGACAGTCCTTCCTTTGCTATCGGTCAATCTTCCTTCGTCAAAAATTTGGAGCAGGATGTTAAAGACATCATGGTGCGCCTTTTCAATTTCATCGAAGAGGACAACCGCATAGGGGCGGCGTCTAAGCGCTTCTGTCAATTGGCCCCCTTCTTCATAACCAACATATCCTGGAGGGGAGCCAATCAATTTGGATACGGTATGCTTCTCCATATACTCAGACATGTCGAGGCGGATGATTGCGTCTTCTTGATTGAAGAGTTGATCGGCCAATGCCTTGGCCGACTCTGTTTTCCAACTCTGTTGGTCCGGCAAATAAGGAAAACGCTGGGCTAGCTGGATCACTGGTGCCTGCACGGGAACGACGGATCGCTACACTGACTGCTTGACCATGAAATGTTGGCCGACGACACGTTCAGAGAGGACTTGTTCTAGGTGAAGCAAGCGCTGCGCTTCTCCTTCAAGCATCTTATGGACAGGAACGTTGTTTACTTGTAACCAGAATCAGTTGTTCATCGACTTCTTCTTTTAACACCTTTGACGGGTAACAGTTGATTGAGAGGTTTTGCGCTTCTTCTATTTCTTTGTGCATTTTTGGGATTGCACTGTAACGCAGTTCTGCGACTTTATTGTAATCGGAGGCGCGTTCCGCTTCTTCTTCTTTGAAGCGGAGTTGTTCTAAGGAGTTTTTCTTCTCTTTTAATCCCTGAATCAACTTTTTCATTGTTTCCGGCGTTGCCTTAAAGCGCTCAACTCTTCTTTTACTTTGGCAATTTGACTCCTAGCTTTTCAGCTTCGGCTTGCTGTGCATGATCTTGCTGCGAGCCGTTTGACTGAGGGCTAAGTTCCGCTCTTTGGTGTCTATTGGCAATGGCAGGCTGCCTAATTGCATGCGGATCAGACTCGCAGCCTCGTCGATCAAGTCGATGGCCTTGTCTGGAAGGAAGCGGTCAGTAATGTAGCGGTTAGAAAGGAACACAGCTGCATGCAATGCCCCTTCAGTGATGCGCACGCCGTGGAAAATTTCATAGCGCTCGCGCAGTCCTCGAAGGATTGCTAAGGCATCTTCTAATGAAGGTTCTCCTACATGCACAGGTTGGAACCTGCGTTCAAGCGCCGGATCTCTTTCGATATGTTTTTGGTATTCATTCAAAGTGGTTGCGCCGATGCAGTGCAAGGTTCCGCGTGCTAAGGCAGGTTTAAGTAAATTTGCCGCATCCATCGCACCTTCTGTGGCGCCAGCACCGACGAGGGTATGCACTTCATCAATAAAGATGAGGATCTGTCCTTCGCTATTTTCAATTTCTTTTAAGATCCCTTTCAAACGCTCTTCAAACTCTCCACGATATTTTGTCCCAGCGATCAAACTTCCCATATCTAAGGTAAAGAGCTGTTTGTTCTTTAAAGAATCAGGTAAATCGCCTTGAATTATGCGTTGAGCTAGACCTTCGACGATCGCTGTTTTTCCAACTCCTGGCTCACCAATTAATAGGGGATTATTTTTTGTCCGCCTTGAGAGAACTTGCATGGTCCGACGAATTTCTTCATCACGTCCGATAACAGGGTCAAGCTTGCCCTCGCGCGCCATTGAAGTAAGGTTCTTGCAATATTTATCAAGTGCTTGGAGGCCCTGTTCTGCGGTAGGGGAATCCATTTTTTGATCTCCTCGAATCTGTTTTATTCTCTCTTCAACTTCTTTTACTGTGAGCTTGGCGCCTTTTTTCCAAGAGGTAAACGGCTCGGAAGTTTTTCGCAAAAATGCAAGAAATAGATGATCGCTTCTATAGCTGTCGTTTCCATTTTTTGCGATTAGCTGCCCCTTCGCCAATCCGCTGCTGTAATCCCAAAGAAATGCCAGGGGGTTGAGCTGATCCGGCAAAAGTGGCCAGTTTGTTCAAAGCGACCTTTACAGCTTCTGTAAGCACTTGTGGAGAAAGGCCAAGCGAGGTCGCAAAAGTGCTGAAGTAAGCTTGGGGATCGTTGAGAAGGGCAAGAAGAAAATGGTTTTCCGTAACTTCCGTATTGTGACGAGAAGTTGCCTCTGCAAGAGCAGTTTCTAAAGCTTGAGCGACAATTTCAGTGAACTGAGGAGCCATAATTCACCTCCAGACACACCTAGAATAATCAGTATCCCAATCTATAGTCAATACTATTGATGCGCTTGAATCTTACGTGCTTTTACGGCAGTGCCATCATTCTTATTCACAAGCTTGATGGGATATGCGGGATCTCCACTTTGATAAATTAATATAGGGAAAGGGGTAAGCCAGGATTGAGTGATCACAGTGTCGGCGGGGTTGATCTCGTAGACTGATCCATCGCTGAGCTGTAATTTTTTACCTTGATTTAAGTTGAGAGCCAAGCTCGATTCTTTGATCGGAGCGTTCTCTGCCGTTTTCATGACGACGTGATCATTTAACCACTGTTCGAGAGCCTGTCTTTGATTGTGGTTTAGCGTTGATATTCCCGTTTTCTTTTGGTCGTCACGGCTCATCACATCATCGATTAATATCAAACTATAAGCAACGGCTGGGATCAGAAATAGCAGTGGGAGTAATTTGCGCATAAATTGTCTCTAAATGTGTTTAATCGCATTAGAGGATATTCAATAATAAAGATCAAGATCACTTAAGACTCGATAAAGCTTTTACTTGATCAGGATGAGCTAGAGTTGCAACTGCGTAAAGAGGTCTTGAATCAATTTTTTCTGCTTGATGGTAATTTTCTGACCAAAAACGCAGTCCTAAATGGGTTTTTTTATGTTCTTCTAAAAATTGATGCATACTTCTTAATGTTGTCCCATGACCACTTTTAACTTCTATAGGAACGACTGTATTTTGATAATCATATAGATAGTCGATTTCAGCTAATGCTCCTTTGGATTCTCTTTTCCAAAAATACAGTTCATTTTTTGATTTAGGTGAATCATATGCTAATAATTCTTGCCCAACAAAGGCTTCTACAATTGCTCCACGATTGATTAAATCTTTATCCGGATTTAAGAACCAAGCTGCAAGATCGAGTCCTAAAAGAGATTGAGAGAGTCCCACATCGAGAAAAATTGTCTTAAACCGATCTAGGTTTACTTCTGCACCCAAAGGCAACCCATTTCCAGCGCTATGAGTGATTTGGTGGACCACATTGGCATGACGCAATAGATTAAGACATGGAGCAAGTTCTCTTTTTTTATACTCTCCATGGACAGCAGAGTATTTGAATTGTTTTCCAATGAAGTGAGGGATTTGATTAAAAAGAATATCTAAATAGGGGAGTTGATGTCTTTTAGCATATTTAGGAAAGTCTTGACGATAAGTCTCTACGAGCCCATTTTGTGCTTCATAGCTTGCTCTTGGGTCATGACTTTCAATCCAAGCAGATACAGCTTCCGGCATTCCTCCAATGGCAAGATAGTGCCCCACTTGATCCAGTAGTTTGTTGTGGAGGATTTCTGAAAATGGCAGCTTGTTTAAAATTGCTTCAATAAATTGAGAATTTCCCGTAGCAGCAAGAAACTCCGTAGAGAGGAGTAAACATACAGAATAGCGCACTCGACCTACAGAGCATGCCAAACTTTTTCAATCGCAAAATCTATTAAAGAACCTGCTGCGACAACATGCAGCTCTGGGAGTATTTCGTAAAAATAGCGCAAAGCAAGAATTGCCTGTGGCGCAGCTTGTATTTCGTCTAAAAAGACTAATGTCTTGCCTGGAACAATATTACTATTAGTTAAAAGGCTGAGTTCCCAGAGAATTCTTTCTGGTTGCAAATCTTTTTCAAAGATTGTCTTAGCTTCTGGGACGAGTTCAAAGTTAATCTCTACCATTGACTCAAAATGTTTTCCTAACTGTCTAATAGAGTAAGTTTTACCTATTTGACGCGCACCTTTTAAAAGAAGTGGCTTACGTCTTTTGTCCTCTTTCCAAGTCGTTAAATGCCAGTCAATTAGTCTTTTCATGCTCGTAAAACAAACCAAAAGTGATGTCTAAATGTTTGTAATATAAATCAAAAATAGATTTTAATGCTCTAAAAATAAACCAATCAAAACTGTTTTTCTGGATAATGGCGTCTGAGCTCTTGTCTCACTGCGCGCAGGGCTTCAGGATGGTGGTCTCTTTGAGCTGCGATTGCCTCAGCATTTTTTAAAAACTTCCAGGCGCGCGGATAATCAAATCGGCGAATGCAGAGGACCGAGAGATAATATTCCACCGTGACATCGTTTTGGTCCAAGGCATGATATCTTTCTAAAATGGTTTGAGCCTCTTGTCCTCTTCCCAATTGGAGCCAAGTTGTTGCCAATTGGAAGATACCTGCGCGAAAGTTAGGATAGCGGGCGAGGGTTTTTTCTAAGGACCTTTGCTTTTCTATGATGGATTCGCGTGTTTCATTGACGTGAAGGAATGTCGCTTTCAATCCCTCGACATCCACTCTTCCACTGAGATAGTCAGCTGCGACAGATTCTACTGAGACTTCATCTTCCCAAGGAGTTGCGGGCACCGAGCGTAAAAGGTTTTTGCCTTCCCGTTTTTTGCCAATGAACAGATAGTTTAGCCCTAAGAGCATTTTCAATAGAGGGTCATCAGACATGAACTTCTGAGCTTTTTCATAAAGCGCGACGGCAGTCAGATGATCCTGTCTTTGCCAATAGACCGAGGCTTGGTTGAAAAATGCCATCCCGATGACTTCTTTGATATTGCGCTTCGATAATTTGCGCGTATTGACCCCGAGATAGACTTCAATGGGCATATGGATCCCTCTTGCCGTAGTCTCGATATTGATGACTCTTTCACCTTTGCTATATGAAAGAAAAATATGGCCAGGAGGTGTCAAGATATCTAAGGGAAGGTCGAGCCTTTGAGCCAAACAGAGGTATAGAATTGAAACTCCAAGGCATACTCCTTGGCGGCTGTCCATAACGCTAGGGAGGAACGTATATAAGTCAATGTCTTTTGCGTGCAGAGAATGAGGCGGGAAACGAAATTCCATTTCTTGAAAGATAAAACGGTTGATCTCTCGGATCTTATCTTCATTGCTCGCATGTTTAGGGAGGCGTGCTGAGATTTGCAAGGCCATTAAGTCCAAGCGCGCTTCGTATTGTTGAATTTCTTCATTGATGTTAGGAATTCCGGCAAATTGATAGATCAGAAGACCTCGTGCTAGATCGACTTCTTCTGGTTTTAATTCTAAAATTTCTTCTTCACTCCAAGCCCCATGTCCGCGCAATGTACGATGAGGAAATTGATTAGAGATCCGATCAATTGCCGTGAGCTGTTCCGCTGTAAGATGGACAGTTTTATCTTGAGGCTGCCTTGTTATGAGGCCAACAAATGAGCTGATCTCACTAAATGGTAGCGGTTGTGCTTCTGTAGTAGTTCCATTTTTGCCTTGAAGTAAGCTCCAGATATGGGCTAAAGCCTTTTTTCCTTCAGGAGTTTCTTGGTATAGTTCATAAAATGCTAGGTGCTGACTGATCGAAAGAGGATCGAGGGAATTATACAAAGCCATCAGGCCACTATTGGCCTGTTTTGCTTGTATGGAGGCGAGAGGCAAAGCTAACAACCAAGTACAAATAAAAAAACGTATCATAACCTCATGATGAGATATTGAAGGGATTTTGTAAATAAACCTTGAGCTGCAAGTTTGCAGGCAGTAAATGAATTATTGTTTAACAAGATTTTATAATTTTTTTTAGTATTTTTATTATTTTATCAATTTAATATACTTTTGTTAAAAATTAGATATTAATTTTGATTGATGAAGAGGTGGTATGAGTAGCATAAGAACAGAGCCATTGGAAGGGAATTTCTATCAGGGGATTCTTAGAATTGGAA
>JBGAFY010000087.1:0-5920 GCA_044226975.1 Rhabdochlamydiaceae bacterium | reverse complement strand
AAAAAAAACCGAGGCCTCGCATGGCGCGACATGGCAATCTTATACCGATCGAACATCCTTTCTCGAACTTTTGAAGTCGCTTTGATGCAAGCCGTCTGGCAAAAAGATGGTGGTTGGGTCCGCGGCATTCCTTATGAAGTGTTTGGAGGAACTGAATTTTTCCAACGCAGCGAAATTAAAGATCTTATCGCTTATCTACGCACCATTGCCAACCCAAAAGATCAAGAAGCTTTATTGCGCATCATCAACGTTCCCCGTCGCGGGATCTCTGATGCCACTTTGGACATCCTCACTCAAATGAACCGCTCACAAGACATCCCTCTTTGGGATTTGCTCAACTCTGTCTATGAACATCCCGAAGAGTGGAAAGAAAAACTCCATCCACGCGCTGTCGATGCTGTGGGCCGTTTTGTTGCAATCATGCGCCAAGCGCGCTCCCGTTTTGAAAGTGCGGAGCTCGACTCCAGCCTGCGCTGGCTTGTTGAAACCGTCGAATACAAAAAAGCTATCGATGAAGAGGTCAAGAGCGAGCAGATGCGGCAGTTTAAATGGGAAAACGTAGAGCAAGTGATAGGAGTCGTAGGACACTATCTCACAGAGATGCGTAGAGAGGGTCGTGAGGGAGAAATTTCCTTAAGTGACTTCCTTTCGGGAACAATGCTCGACCGAGATGCTCAATTCCGCTGGGAAAAAGAAAATCGCGACGACCGCGTCCATTTAATGACATTCCACAGTGCTAAAGGATTAGAATTCTCTGCTTGTTTCCTGGTCGGACTTGAAGATCATATAATTCCCCATGAGAAGAGTATCCAAGATCGAGGGTTAGAAGAAGAGAGAAGGTTAATGTACGTAGCCATCACAAGAGCGCGCCATCATTTGACCTTAAGTATGGCACGCCAGCGGAAACGAATGGGAAAAGACATGCCAAGCCAACCCTCTCGTTTTCTTTTTGAGATCCCAAAAGAACTTTTGAAAGTCAGCTCCTTCAAAATGATTGAATAATATCTCGCTCTCTTCTAATACCAGTTATCATGAAGAAAAAGAAATATTGGGACATTTCTGCCCTTATCGCCATCGGCCTTTGCGCAATAGGGTGCACTACTTTAAATCCTTTTGCAAACAAGCCTTTCCTCGTTGGGATGTTGTTCAATCTTGAAGGCCCGTATGTGTTGGTCGAAGAAGAAGCAATGCGCGGTGCTGAACTCGCATTTTTACACCTTCCACGCCATCATGCTGAGCTCGCGGACAAACTCGGCTATATTCTCTATGATGGCAAATCGGACCTTAAGCTAATCAGCAAAGAAGCCGCTTCTCTTGCTAATAAAAAAAATGTGATCGCTGGGCTGGGATTTTGCAGCACTGATTCAGTTTTAGCAGCTGTTCCCTACTTTGTGCAAAAAGGCAAACCCTTCGTAGGAACTGGAGCTACTTCTCCTGCAATTCCAAAGGATTATCCTGGTTATGCCTTCATCGTCGCTTTTGGCGACAATTCTCAAGCCGCGGCTGCAGCCGAATATAGTTTCAATAATTTGGGATTGCGCAAAGCGGCTCTTTTACTGGACCAAGATTTGTTATATTCACGCCAGCTCAGCCGTTATTTTGCTGAGAGTTTTACTGCATGGGGCGGAACAATTGTCAGCGTCCAGCAATTTCCCAGAATGGCAAGCGACATCTCAATACAAATTGACTTATTAAAATCTTTACCCAATCAACCGGATGTCATCTATTTGGCGTGTGGGCCGGAAGAATCGATCACTATTTTAAAGCAATTGCGCAGCGCAGGCTTAAGCCAAGTGATCTTTGGCGGAGACACTTTTGACAATCGGGCCTTAATCGAAAGCGACACAATCCTCAATAATGTCTATTTCACAACACATCTCATGCTTGATGCAGAGACCACAGACCCAGTAACGAACAATTTCCTCAATGAATATATTTCGACATTTAATTCCTACCCGCGCAATCCATTTTGCGCTTTAGGATATGACGCATGCAATCTGTTATTTAATGCAATTGAGAGAGCTGCATCTTTTGAACCCGAAAAGATTCGCGAAGCTTTAATCAAGACCAAAGATTTTCAAGGCATCACTGGAACAATCAGCTATTTTGACAGTGATCAGATTCCTGTTAAGCCAGTAGTGGTTGTTGAAATTGAGCATGACAGAAGATATTTCAAAGCGAGCTTCTTGCCGCAAAAAGTCCCAACAGCCCAACCCTCCACCTATTAAAATTAAAGCCGACAGGTTCTTGACAGGAATGCAAGCATTCTTGTTAATCTAAACAAAAAAATTCCATCAGCACAGAGCGAAGAAGGAGACACAGAGGAAGATGTTCTTTTATCGCGAGTGCAATAAAAAAAACGTTCTTTGCAAATCTTCTGTAACAAATATTAGGTTAATTTTTTGCGTATTTTACGACGCAACGAAATGTCCTTTTCTCGCTCTTGCGAGAAAGGGACCATTATTTCTCTTCTCTGTGTTCTCTGTGTCTCCTTCTTCACTCTGTGCTGATGAAATTTTTTTGTTTAAACAGAATATCATCTCTAAAAAACAGATTCACTAACTTGATGAAGCAAGAAAAACACTTATTGGTTTTTGAGGTAGGATAGGGTCTGCTCGACATCTGCCTTGCTCTCTTCTGGGGCATTATCAAGCGATGCTTGAGCATGTTGAATTGCGTCCTCGACCTTTCCCTTGCGGAATAGATATTGGGCGATCATGAGCTGGACCTTCCATCGGTTCTCTGAATCTTTATCGCCAAAGTCCTTGAGGTAGCTCAATAATGGTTTTAAAGTTTTTTTGTAGTCTTGTTGTTTCACTGGGCTTTCCTCTTTTCTATGGAAATCCATGATCGCCAACTGCAAGCGAGAATGCTCTTGGTCTTTCGGATCTGATTCTAAAATACGTGAACGTATTGATGTGATCTCAGGAGATTTCTCTGGGTCGTTTTGAATTAGGGTAGCATATTTCTCTAATAAGAAAAATGCTCCTTTCCCATGCTGCATCCCAATTTCAAGCAATGCTGATTTCAACTTTTGATTGTCGAGCTTCTTTGCCTTAATGTAGAGATCTTTTAAAAGTTCTTGTGAAACATTAGGAGAAATCTCTTCTTCTACTCGTTCTTTGACAAGTTGATAATCCTCTAACAACTCACATGCACGGTGGGCAAATTCTTTTGAAGATAACGGGAGATAACTGCACTTAGAAATTAAATCCCCTTTTGTGTCTAATAACATGATTGTCGGAAGCTCTTGGACATCGAACTGATTGCGGATCCGTTCATTCTCTTCAATTTTTTCAGATGGCAATGCTGATCCTTCTGGGAAATCAATCCAAACAAGTACAAACCGATCCCTCACAACTTTAAGAAAATCAGGAGATGTAAGAATTTCGCGCTGCAGCTTTTGCGACCATGGACACCAATCTGTTCCGACAAACGCCACTAGGACAGCTTTGTCGGTTTCTTTTGCAAACTGAAGACCTTTGTCCAAACGATCGGTCCAATAAAGTAATTTACGACTGCGGATCAGATGAGAATCTTTGACTACCTGTTTAGTAGACTCTGAAAATAGTCCTTTGGAGAGAGGAATTGCTATAGAATTTTCTCCAGAAAATAATTGCGCACTAAAACTCACTATACCTGTCAGATAATAAGTTATTTTACTTCTAGAGAAAGAAAACATCATTTTTGTGTGATTTTTATAATAATGTGCTTAAAATTTCAGTAGCTTCTAACTGGACATATAAAAAATGTTTGAATTTCCTCCTACAGTAATTTTGCGCCACAAGCGAGAAAACTTAAAAAAATGTTCGCTTAGAGGCTTGGAATCGCGTCCCGACATGCAATTTTTAACGTACCCAAATGCTTCTCTTCCGCCTCTTGATAACTACATTCTTTTAAAGCTTGATGCTCCCCCACTGACATCAGAAGACAAAGGATCGGGATTGTTCTTGATCGATGGGACCTGGCGTCACGCAGAAAAGATGCTGCGCAGTACCGAAGGGTATTGCAATTTTAAATACCGCAGCTTACCTGGGCATTTTAAAACAGCGTATCCCAGACGCCAAGATGACTGTTCAGACCCCGAGCGTGGCTTAGCATCTGTCGAAGCATTGTTCCTGTCATATTGGATTTTAAAGAGAAATGTTGAAGGAATTCTGGACAACTATTACTGGAAAGACGCATTTTTAATGCTTAATGACAAATTTTTAAGGGACTATGAATTCACTCAGAGCAAAAGCTCAAAAAATTAAACTGGTAGCCTTTGACATAGATGGAGTATTGACGGATGGCTCCATCATCTACTCCTCAACCGGAGATGAGATAAAAGTTTTTTACGTGCGAGATGGGTTAGGAATTGTCAGATTGCACGCAGCCGGCATTCAAACTGCTGTCATCTCTTCGCGTAATTCTGGAGCGGTGCATAAACGATGTGAAGAACTTGGAATCCAACATATTTTCATTAATGAGAAAGATAAAAGAAAAGTATTTGATTCATTAATAGCTAAGTTATCCTTAAAACCAGAAGAGGCGGCATTTATGGGAGATGATCTCGTTGACATTCCCGTCATGGAGATCGCAGGTATTGCCGCGTGTCCCGCTGATGCCATTAAAGAAGTAGTCGCGATCAGCCATTTTGTCAGCAAGCTTCCCGGAGGGAGAGGCGCCGTAAGAGAATTCGCAGACTTTTTGCTTAAAAGCACCCTCTCAAAAGACAGTTAAGTAAAACTCAATTGCCAGCTCTACCGCGACGAACAGCACCATTAAAACAAGTAACGGTCTGCCGCCAGGAAGCTGAGCTGGGAAATTCTCAAGATACTTCCGTCTATAGCGACCAACCCATACTAATACAATCGGCAATAAGCCCAAAAGAAGAGCGCACCCGATGCCGCCGGCATACGTGAGGGCAGTAATAAAGATCTGCGGCCTTAAAAGTGCAATTATTAACGGAGGAAGAAACACAAGGCTGCATAATCCAAGCTTGCTCAAAGGCGTTTTTTTCACTTTCAATCCGTCAAAGAGAAAATCGAGCAACCCTAAGCTCACTCCAAGAAACGATGTGGTCAATGCAAAAAAGGCAAATGCTTGTCCTATAGCAAAAAGATAAGGAACATTCACAAAATGCTTAAGAGGCTCAACAGAGGTTTGGCCCGAGCTTCTCGCTGCGAGTAATCCAAATTCTCCGTCTACAGGTACTATCCCTAAAATAAACCACTCCCACAGAATATATATAATGAGTGGCACCGCCGTTCCAGCAATGATAGCAAACCGCATTTTTCCAGGGTTTTTATCGAGATAGCTCGAAAGAGAGGGTACGATCCCTTGATAGCTAAACGAAGTGAAAATCACAGGCAGGGCAAGCAACCCTTGAAACCAATCACCCTTATGGAATACATCTAGTTTCGCTTCGTCCATCCCGATTAATAGAAAAGCAAAATAACTCCCGATCAAACCGATCATTAGGACCAAATTGATCCTATCAACAGCTTTTGCTCCCCAAAAAACAAATGGTGCAAACACAATTGCAAAGAGCGCCGTTGCAAGCGTTGGCCCTAAGCTTCCTGAAAAAAGTGAATTGACAAAACCACCACCGCCAGATACATAAGCGATCTCTAAACAATAAAAAAGAAATAAGTACAACGACCAGCTGACTACTTTACCCGTTTTTCCAAGTAAGTGAGAAGACATCGAGACTAGGTTGGAATCTTTGGGAAGCCATAGGCAAATTTCGAACATCAAAAGTCCCGTTGCCGCCATAAAAAGCCAGCAAATGAAAAAAAAGATGGTACTTGGTAAAAATCCCGCAAGAGAAGTGACCACTGGCAAGGCAAGCATCCCCGCACCTATGGCAGTTCCTGCGACTAATAAGGCTCCGCTCCATTTTTTCATATGTAAACTCTAAAAATTTATTTACTTATTT
>JBGAFY010000086.1:0-5816 GCA_044226975.1 Rhabdochlamydiaceae bacterium | reverse complement strand
GGCTTGGATGACGAGCCCATCTGCGACAGGATCGGAAAAGGGGAAGCCAATTTCTAATATGTCTACGCCACCCGCAATGAGGTTCAGACAGCAAGAGACGCAGTAGTCTATTCCGCCATCGCCAGCAGTGACAAAACCGATGAATGGTTGCTTTTCTTGGAACTTTGCTATAATTGTGCTCATAGGTCTTTATCTCCTCTTCCTGACAGGTTGACAACGACTTTTAGTTGTTTATCAAGTTCTGGTGCAATTTTGATGAGATAGGCTAAAGCATGGCTTGATTCCAAGGCCGGGATGATCCCTTCAGTCTGTGAAAGCAAGCGAAACGCGGCTATGGCTTCATTATCGTTTACTGACACGTACTGGGCCCTTCCGAGTTCATAGAGTGTAGCATGATCAGGGCCTACAGCAGGATAGTCTAAACCTGCAGAAACAGAATGGGTGGGCAAGATCTGGCCATCTTCATCCTGAAGGATATACGTGAAGCAGCCATGCAATACTCCAGGACTTCCTCCAGAAAACCTTGCTGCGTGATTTCCAGGAGTAATTCCTTTGCCGCCTGCTTCCACGCCGATCAATTGGATATGTCCCTTCTGAATAAAATGGTGGAAGAATCCAATGGCATTAGAACCGCCTCCTATGCATGCGATCAAAACATCGGGATCTGGAACTTGTTCCAATAACTCCTTACTAATGATCGATTGAAATTCCCTCACCATCGCTGGGTATGGATGGGGCCCTAAGGCTGAACCTAGGCAATAATGGGACGTTTCATATTCTGCAGCCCAATCGCGCAAGGCTTCGTTTACAGCATCTTTCAATGTTGCAGAACCTTGATGTACAGGGCGCACTTCTGCTCCGAGCAATTGCATCTTTTTGACATTAGGGTGCTGACGTTCCATATCTTTTGCCCCCATATAGACAACACACTGCAACCCAAGGTGTGCACATGCGGTAGCTGTTGCCACTCCATGCTGTCCAGCTCCTGTTTCTGCGATGATCCGCGTTTTGCCGAGCCGTTTGGCCAGCAAACATTGTCCAAGGGCATTGTTGATCTTATGGGCCCCCGTGTGGAGAAGATCTTCCCGTTTCAGAAAGATCCGCGGTCCATTAATTGCTTTGGCAAAATTTTTCATCTCAGTAACAGGTGTTGGCCTGCCTGCATAGTGTTGCAAAAGATCTGCTAGTTCCCGTTGGAAGTCTTCTGATTTTCGCAAATTTTCCCACGCACGCGCCAATTCTTGGATTGGGGTCATTAAGATCTCTGGAAGATATTGCCCGCCAAATGCCCGCCAAATGTTTGAGGATTTTGCTTCATTTCATGGCCTCCTTAATAAATGCTGCGACACGTGCAGGATCTTTTCGTTTTGTTTCTTTGTATTCCACCCCACTTGATACATCGACTCCATAGGGCGAGAGAGTGCGGATTGCTTTATGGACATTTTCAGGTGTGAGCCCTCCAGCTAAGAACCAGTTTTTACTCTTAGGAGGGATAAAGTTTTTCCAGTCGAATGCCTTTCCTGTTCCTCCACCATTGTCAAAAAGAGGGATCGCGTGTAAAGGCAGTGCTGTGAAATTAAAAAAGTCAGGAACAGCATAGAAGATATTAAAATCCAAACGCGACGCGGATTGCCTTGCTATATCGCCATGGAGCTGCACGGTTGTGATCCCGGTAAGTTCGCAGCACAAGAGGATCTCATCAAAAGTGGCATCGACGAACACACCTACTGGTTCAGCGCCTTCCATTCGCGCGGCCTCAGCAATTTCTTTGCCTAATGCATGCGAAACATTGCGTTTTGAGGTCTTTGAAAAAATCATTCCGATGTAATCAGCTCCAAGCTTTGTTGCCATAAGCGCATCATCTGGGTGGGTGATCCCACAGATTTTTATTAGCATGATCCCCGTCCTTGCATTGCCTTGATCAAGACTTTCGGATCGCTTGCTTTGACTAACGCCTCTCCGACGAGGACCGCATGAAACCCCAGGTCTCTCATCTGATGAGCGTCCTCAGCAGACTGGATACCTGATTCAGCCACAGCGATCCTATCTTCAGGTATCAGGCTATGCAGCGTTTCAGCAACGGTTGTGTCGATTTTAAAAGTTTTCAGGTTGCGGCGGTTGACGCCGATAATTTTAGCCCCTGCTTCTAAGGCGAGGTTGAGGTCATGGAGATCATGCACTTCCACAAGTGCTTCGAGTCCTAATCTTTTAGTCTCTTTAAGCATGAACTTTAATTCTTTGCCCAAGACAGATGCAATGAGCAGGACAGCGTGTGCGCCTGCTTGCACAGCTTCAGCGAGCTGCAGAGGGTGGAAAATAAAATCTTTCCGCATCAGAGGGTGTTTGAGAGAGCCATTTTTAAGTCCCGACGCGATGGCCGTTAGGTCGTCGAGATTCCCTCCAAAACCTTTAGTGTCGGTCAAAACAGAAATGGCAGCCGCACCCCCTTGGCAATACGTAAAAGCAAGGCCTAAAGGATCGGATATGGGGGCGATCTCTCCCAATGAAGGGGAGCGTCTTTTGACTTCAGCAATGATCGTAAATGGCCGTTCCAATAAAGCGTCAGCAAATACTGTTGAAGGCGCGCGCTCATTCTTTAGGGTGCTTAACAGAGTTTCATCTTTAAAAAGTTTTGCAATCTCTTTTTGTTTTTCTGCGACAAGAGCTTCTAGAAAGTTCATAAGCTCCTCATCTTGGTAACAAGATCTAATGCCTTTTTCTCTTGTAAGCCTTTGCGGGCCATCTCCACACCTTCTGATAACGTGGAGGCCTTACCATAAATCCAGAGCGCTGCACCGGTATTAAACGCCAAGGCATCTGCCACAGCACTCGGCTCGCCTGCAAAAGCCTTCATTAAAATGGCGGCATTCAATTTGGCATTGCCTCCTTGAAGATCAGCAAGGGAACAAGTTGCAAAACCAAATTCCATTGGATTCAGCAATAGAGGAGTTCTTCTGTCGCCTTCAATAATGTATCCTTTAGCTGGTCCAAGAGGTGACAATTCATCAAGTCCACTACCATGAAAAACTATTGCGCGCTTAGTCTGTTTCCGTTCCGTGAGCACTTTGCTCATGAGTTCAACTGCTGCTAAGTTTGCAACTCCAATTAAAGCATATTCCGCGCGAGCTGGGTTTAGTAAAGGGCCGAGAATATTAAAGACCGTGGGGAGTTTTAGCCCTTTGCGAACACTGCGGATCTTTTGTAAAAAAGGGTGATATTCCTGTGCAAACATGAACGCAAATCCCACCTCATCCAAATAACGTCTCACCTCATTCGGGCTAAGAGCAACCTTTAGTCCAAGTGCTTCGATGACATCTGCTGACCCACAGAGGCTTGAAACTGAACGGTTCCCATGCTTGGCGATGGGGATCCCTAAACTCGCTGCGAGCAGTGCTGACCCTGTGGAGATGTTGACTGTTTGGGCCCGATCTCCGCCTGTTCCGACGATATCAAGAACAGGGTAGGGAACATCAACGCGAATACTCTTCTCTTCCATAGCATCGACCATCCCTGCGACCTCCGCAGGGCTTTCGCCGCGGTAGCGCAGGATTGCTAGGAACGCAGCGATCTGATGAGGATCGTCTGTAGAAAAAATGGCTTCCATAGCTTCCTTAGCTTGGGACCTTGAAAGCCGTCTTTTTTCCATGAGTAGATCTAAAAAACACAATAACATACCTGTTCCTCTTAGGGATTGATTAATTACAAAATATTGAGGTAGAAAAGAGGGAGTGAGGGCTTAAGCCCACCAAGGACAGGCAAAGGCAATAGTAAAAGAGATCTCTACTGTAGGAACACAGAAGTGGTACATCTTTTACCTCTTGTTAATTTTCTCCACGAGATATTGTTTTAGCTCGGGAGCGATTATCTTGAGAGCATTGGACCCTCGCGTGATTTGGGCGATGCTGACTTTATAGTGGTCAGCAATCTCCCTCTGCGTCATCTTCCCTTCTATAAGGGCCTTTACAACGAGAAAGCGCGAGGCCAAGGTCTCTTTTTCTTCTATGGTGAAGAACAGGTCAAATAGCTGGTTTAAAGCGTCAGGGGAACCTCTCTTAGAACACAGTTCCAAAAAGCCCCACCAGCCATCATCATCTGTTGTTTTCTTCTTCATATATGTAATGTTACATCATTACAAAATTATTGTCTCTAAATTTTTTAAAAAACTGATGATCAGGATGTTAGATGATAAGAAGTTTTAGCATCTTTAACATCCCAATGAGGGGTATATTTTGATGCATAGGTGAATCCATTTGGAGAAAACTGCAGCTTTACAGGATCGTCTGTATATTTTGTTCTATCGAGATCCAACGCATAGGCTACATCACATTGGATTTTTTTCTCTCCGAATTCTTCAAGAGTGTGATAAGACGACACGGTGATCTTGACGTCGGGGAAATGCTCGAGAAACTGTTTAAGGTTATCTTGCCAAAAGCCGCTGCCTGAGTCCCGATCGATTAAATGGAGTTCTAGGCAGGTAAATTCATTAAGGATCAGTTGGGTTGCGATCATCCAGTCCGATAGACAGCCGCCGCAGCCAAAACTCATTAATCGCAGAGGCTTTTCGCTTAGCTTTTTGTCGCCATGATGTTTCTCTATCTTTTTGAGGATCTGGTACTCAAATTGGGACCGTAAACCTAAAGATTTAGAATGTTCAAGGGGAATTCTGGAAGCATCAATGCAAGCGCATTCATTGAGCTCTAAAATTTTGCATTCGCCCATGTTAAAATTAATAGAGTAAATAGGGTTGTCCTTTAAAAGTTCAGGATTGCGGGGCATGCAGTAAATGCTCTGAATAAAATCCGCTAAATTTCTCTTGATGTACAGATCTTCTTTTTTGAGATTCCGGCATTTTTTTAGCAGTTCTAAAGCAAAGGAAATTTCGCTATTAAGGGCTTGTTTGTAAAAGCCCTTGATTGCATTGGTAATGTTCTCAGATTTAGTCTTTTTGACATCTTTCGGATAGTTGCTTGGATCCCCAGATGTCTTTAAGTTGAAAGTGATGCTCATTTTTTCTGTCTTAAGGCAAAAATTTTCTTCAGTGTTTTTTTAGCGCTACCAGAGCTTACAACACTATCTCCACCGTGTTTTTTCACAATTGTAGTCCCTTCCATGCTGCCGTCTGATTGTGCCACAGTTGTACTGAAATGGGAGCCTTTGACGTTCTTAACGCCATCCACCATCTTCATGGCAAGTTTAAAGAGGACTCGCCCTTTGACGCGCTTGCCGGACTGGATAGCAGACATGAGTTCTTTGTCTTTATTGCGCAACTTAGGAACGTTGTTATTGTTGATAGAAGGTTGGGTTGTTTTAACGTCTTCATTTTCAGTTTTAGAATCTTTTTTTTGAGCCTCAAGCTTTTTTTTCTCCTTATATGCTTTTTTCTTTTGCTTTTTCTTATGAGCTTTTGTGGGGGGAACAATAATCTTGCTCTCAAGAGCTGCCCGGGCCTGAGAGTCTTTGTGCTGCAATTCAGGAGCGATCAAAACAGGAGAAGGTTCTACCTCTTCCATGCTTTGAATTTGCGCTTTAATAGAACCTAACATTTGTTTTGCAAGAGAAAGAGGAGTTACTTCTCCTTCAATAGTTACATTCTGTTCCTGGGCAATTTCAACAATTAGATCAGTGAAACTTTCAGGATTCTTGGTCTCTTCTTGCACAACATTTTCAAGGACATCATGCTGGAGTTGGAGCAATTCTCTATCTGTAAGTCGATCGAGTTCTTCTTCAAAACCTGATGGTTGCAGTAAATTTATATCAAATATAATTTGTTGAGTACTTGTCGGAGCAATTTCTAAGGCTTTTGTGAATTCTTCTTT
>JBGAFY010000085.1:0-6405 GCA_044226975.1 Rhabdochlamydiaceae bacterium | reverse complement strand
GTTGATCGATCTTAAGTCACCTAATATTAAAAATATGAGGTGAACTTACGATCGGTCAACCCCGGGAGCTTTCGCGCGGCCCAAATCAGATTTTTGAGTCACGTTCAGTATATATTAAAAAAACGATATAATTGTTGGAGCAGTGCTCAGGTAATTGTTCGCCTCTCGCCTTCGACGCGAGGTGGTCGATAAGCGATAAAGATTAGCTCTACCTTGATAAATTGTTCTGAATTCCTGAAGCCTGAAAGCCTAAGGGATGGGGTGGAAGTGGGAAATTGAGAAGAGTATAATCGCAGATGGGTCAGTTCCAAGACATTTGAGGAAGTCCATAGCCAAAGGCTCTGGACGACGAAAATGGCGAAGGAAATGGCCTATACGCGATTGTAATCTTCTCAATTCCCGCTTCCACCCCATCGCCAAAAAAAAAGCCCTCACAAGGAGGGCGAAGAAACCGTATCTTTACCCCAGGCCAAATGGATAGCAGTCTGTGGATGACACAAGACCACCGTCTCTCCTCTCTTAGAGGGTATGGTACCTTGAGGTGTATGCTACGCTCAAACAAGCTTCGCGCTCAGCGGATGACGTTTAGGTCAGAGAAGCAAGAGAGGTAGAGCATACAAACGGCTCTCTATCCTTAATTTATCATATACCAATTAAATTTCAAATACTTTTTATTCTACATTGAAATTATATTATCAAAATCGATAATAAAGCAATTATGATGCGACATTTGAATACTTGTTTGTTTTTACTGCTGTCATTTCTAGCAGCTTCTTGCGGGACCAATCCGGTTACTGGGAAGTCGGAATTACAGCTGGTCTCCGAAGGTCAGGAGATTGGTATTGGGGAACAGTACTACGGTTACATGCAGCAGGCTGAAGGGGGAGATTATACGACGGATGAAGAAGTTCAAGCTTATGTTGCAAGAGTAGGAAATAAACTGGCCTCGGTAAGCGATCGTCCCGATCTACCCTATGAGTTCATTGTCTTAAACAACTCCATTCCCAATGCCTGGGCCCTCCCTGGAGGAAAAATCGCCATTTATCGAGGCCTCCTCAATGAGCTGCAAAATGAGGCAGAACTTGCAGCTGTTCTCGCTCATGAAATTGTCCATAGCGCAGCACGTCATGGTGCACAAGCAATGGAAAGAGGATTGCTCATGGAAACCGGGCTGGCATCTATAGGACAGGTTCTTGGCAGTCATGGATATGAAGATGCCTTGATGCAAGGGCTAGCCACAGGGGCTGGACTTGTCCATTTGAAGTATAGCCGCGGAGCGGAACTTGAGGCTGATAAGTATGGAATCAAATACATGGTGGCAGCTGGCTACGACCCTCAAGCAGCTATCGATCTACAGAAAACATTTTTGCGCTTATCGGAAGGGAGAAATTCCACTTGGCTTGAAGGAATTGTCTCTACTCACCCTCCATCTCAAGAACGGATCGATGCAAACATTGCAACGGCCGCTCAGTATCCACAAGGAGGACGTTGGGGCATCAAAGAATATCAAGCTGTCATGGCTAAACTAAAAAAAGAAGCCCCTGCTTACAAAGATTTAGACCAGGGATATGAAGCACTTATGCGAGGCAACTCCCAAAAAGCAATCGAATTTGCTGACAAAGGGCTAGAGCTTGCCCCAGAAGAAGCGCATTTGTACAATCTAAAAGGAAAATGTCTTAGCAAGATGCGGCGTTATCAGGAGGCTTTGTCATGCTTTGACAAAGCAATCGACCTAAATGACAATTACTTTGATTTTTATCTCCAAAGAGGGCTTTTAAAAGCGCAGATGGGCAAGCTTTCCGAGTCGAGAAGAGATTTAGATAGAAGCAACGCCCTTCTCCCTTCTGCGGTAGCCCACAACGCGCTGGGAGAGATCGACTTAAAAGAAGGAGATAAAAGAGGTGCCATGAGGCACTTTCAAATTGCTGGACAAGCTAATAACCGTGCAGGCACAGAAGCCAGAGAAGCTTCAGGTCGGCTGGATTCTGATAATTTCAATATCATAGGAAAAGCTGCAATCGCGTCAGATCAGAGGGTCCATATCTCACTAACAAATGAAAATTCTTACCCTGTGAATTATATTGTCATGGAAGTGACATTTTATGACGGATCGACTAACTTGCTCTCGGTGCAACGTTTTGAGTACAACAAACAGCTGGGTCCGCATCAAAAGGTCCAAATTGCTTTTCCGAAAAAAGCTCCAACAGAAGCTCTATTTGCACAGGTCAGGGTCAAAAGACTAACTAAAGTTAGTCGATGATTTTATCAAACTTGGCAGCGAGGATGAAATCACTCTCGGACAAACCATCAATTTTATGGGTCCAAAGCACGATTTTTACCTTGCCCCATGAGAGAAAAATGTCAGGATGATGCCCTTCTTTCTCAGCAATCTCCCCTACCTTGTTTGTAAATGCAAGCGCTTCTTTAAAGTCTTTAAAAGAAAACGTCCTCTCAATGTGATGTCCATCTACAAGCTTCCAAGAAGGATTAATATTGGCCATCAAAGCACTTAATTGTTCACCTTTAAGAGGTAAGGCCCCCTTCATACAAGGAACACATTTTTTTAGAGATAAATCTTCCATAATTGACCCATTTTATTTTCGGAGAAAATAGACGTCTGCTTCTCCCCAAAAATACCTAGCTTGAAAAATATCGACTAGATCAAAATCGCCATATTGACGCAGATCGGCATTAACTGAGAGAATTTTTGTACCAGGAAGACATTCACGCAAATTATTCACAACTGATTTAAGAAAAGACTCATTAGAAATTGTCGCATCCAAATAGACCCATGAAGCCTCTTTAAAAGAAAAATGCGCAATGTCCCCATTTAAGAATGTTACATTATCATTACCGACTTCCTTTGCAATAGCAGACGCACTCTCTATGAAAGCGGGAACGAGATCGATGCCAATAGCTCGGCAATTGAACAAAGCTTGAAGGAAAAAGACACTTCGGCCAGTTCCACAACCTAAATCTACTACGCAGTCCTTTGCGTTTAACCCACTAAGCCCAGCTAAACGGTATAAAGTCGTCATAGGAGTATCTCCATATACATGGGGATCTTCTTCACCCTGCGCTTCAAAAAACTCACGGCAGACTCTATAAGGGTTTGAAGAACGGTATTTTTTTTTTAACAATCGATCAGCAGACGCGAAATCAATATTATGGCCCCAAGCCTTACGGATGCGCCGCTCTTCTTTTGCATATAAATACTTCACCCAGAAATGTAGAATTATGCTGCGCATATAAGGACGATCTATCTCACTAAAATTATTCGTCGATTTTGAGATTATTTTGGCTGATTGGCGACTCATAAGAACCCTAAAAATCGACTAAACTTTTTTAGCATAGGTTCAAAGCCCACTAATTTTCTCAACTTCTACTTAGAGAGCCAAGCAAAGGTGCCAGAGTTGGCTTCAATAAATTTCGGTGTGCTTCAGAATATCCTTGAGACCTTTAAATATACCGCGGTCCAAGATTGAACAATATCATCAGAGTACTCAAGGGACATTTTCAGCATCAGCTTGCCGGAGTAGTAATCACAGATTTTTGGATAGGGATGTTTATCCCATTCCCTACTATTAATAATATCTGAATAATCCGTTAAGTGCAAAAAAAGCATGCCGTTAGCAACTAAAGGCGCAATTTCTAACTTTGGGAAACCTATTCGTACGATCTCCTTTTTCCTCAAAGCAAGAATGTGCTGCGCTTTTGGTGAAAGTCGCATTTCGTAGAATTCTTTTAAAAATCCAGACAAAAAAAGAGTGAACTGAGGCTCATTTAGCCTGCAGATCTCATCACATATATTTAATCTGAATTTCGGACTGAGATGAGGAAATTTTACTTGAGAGAGCACTTTTTCCAAATCCATCCTTTTGAATGTTCCAAAATATGCCAACAAAACTTTTTTTTCTTTTATTCTGATTACATCCAAAATAATTTTATAGAAAAATTTTTTAAAACTTTCAGAAACCTCAGCATTTATTTTTGCAATTAATTGTTGCGACAGTTTTTCTAAAGGCAGATCACAGAGCAATTGAGATTCTCCCTTTTCAGTAAGTTTGAGGGCAATTTTAATTTCTTTGATCAACCCTTCGGAGAGCTCGTTGACTTCTACATGATAGAGCAATCGTCTGTCTACAGGCTCTAATGGCAAACTTGCAAGACTCACATGATCTCCACAATCAGGAATGAGCATTCTTAAACCTTTTTTTAAATTTGCTGATAGCTCACCTACTGGACAATCAAAAAAAATTGCAAAATTTTTCGGATCATAATGTCGATTCGGCTTAACTAGGTTCTTTAGTTTTGGCAATGAATCAATATCAATACCAGAGAGTTCTTTCCTTAATTCATCCTCGTTCATGCTCACAACAATGTTATCAAAAGCAAGTTTTTCCAATCCTTCCCATTGCTTATTCTTTGTTTGTTCATAGTCATGAATGTCAATTGCATTGATACAAAGAGCACTGGCATCTTTCCAAAGACTTAAATGCTTCTTAAGTAATTTGATGACATCAGCATTAAATTGCTTATTGATAGTAGATGCAAAAAGATTGCTAAGTTCAAAACTGACAGTTTTATTACGGTATACCGAATCTACTTTTTCATAGTCCGCCTCGCAATCACAACAATCAAAAATGAATGCAAAAAAAACATCATCTGACTTACGTGTTTGGTCAAAAATTGCAAAAGCTAGGCCAGGTATTACATCCTCCTTATTCTGTGCTAAATGGGTAATAATGGGCCCACTAGCACATCTTGAAATTGTTGACTTAGAGACCATTGATTCTCCCATCATAGCTATTGTTTCTGATGCAACATGTTTATAAAACTGTTGAAGGCGTAAATCTTTTTTCTGAGGTTCTACAATAGATGAAATGAGATTTTCGTAGATTCCTGATAAAACGTTCCCAATAAATTGCTCTAGCAGAAGATTTCCTGAAGGGAGATCCTTAAGGAAATGATATTGCAAAAAAACAAAATCTACTGTAACAGCTACAACGCTTGAAACATTTAAATTCGATCTCTCAAATAAACGTTTTATTCGTTTGCTCAAATGTTTACGAATATCAAGAGAAAATTGTTCGATGAAGTTCTTTAAATCGTTATTTTTTTTAAATTGTGAAAGCATTCGGTTGCATGAAACTACAAAGAGTGATTTTTCTTCTAATATATCTGTCACCAAACATTGGTCTTGAATATTCCCCAAACCAACACTCCAAAAATGTAATTTTTCAATAGATTCTCCAAGGAGAATTTCCTTTTGAATAAGAATTTGCAGCATTGGAATAGTCTGTTCGGAAAATTTTGTCAGAATTTGTAATGAAAGCTCTTCAGGGTCTTGCAATAACGCAAGTACTTGGTATACTTTAAGGGCTTGTGGTGCCTCTTTCTTCCATTCTTCAAGGACCGAATAAAAGTGTGTCAAATGGAAATGACGGTAGAAAAGCGAGATGTTTTTATCACAGATCAAGTGGTTTCTTAAAAAAAATAAAGCACGACCTGTATCCGTGAAATTATTATTGTTAAATTTCTTTAAGATATCTAATAATTTTTTCTCATCATCTTTTTTTTGGATTTGTATTAAAGCATCTAAGAAAGTAAATAAGTTCTGTTTATCATCCCCTCTCATATCTAAGGATCCGATATTCTTTTCCTCATCTAGATCTTTCATTGCTACATGCGTTGGGAAATTAGGGGTTAATTGTATCGCATGAGTTAAACTTAAACTACGTGTAGCTGAATTAAGAATGCCTGGAGAAACCCGACGGGAAGGTGGTGGAGACGGCTGTTTAACCGTGTCATCTTTACTTTCAAATTTTGACGAGTTGATAGCAGGAGGATGCAAGAAATGCGTGAGGTCTATCGACGGAGTAGGAGCGCTTTTGGAATACTCAGTTAGCGTTTTAGAACGTCCTTTTGGCGAAGAGGATGCATTTAGATCTATTTGCGCTTCTCCCTTATTCTCAAATTTAAAAAATTCTAGCAGCGACCTCGGAGCATCTGAAGAGCTGGAGCTAGAATTTGAAGATCTTTGAGAGTCGTATTTTTGAAATGCGTTGTTGTTATTGAGAGGATCTAAGCTCATAGAGGTTCCTTTTGTTGATGCTCACCCGATAATATTGCATTGATTTATCAGCTCAATTTTGAAAAACATATTTTTAATCTAATGAAATATTAATTCAACACAAAAAGAAATATTAAGATTTCTTTAAAGAAACTTTACAAACTACTAATTTATATAAGAGACAGTCCGTGAATTATGACTTCGTCGACCGCATAGTTCAATTGATCTGGATATCGACGGAAAAATTGATCAGGATGGATAGATATAGCAAACTGTGCCAACTGAAAGTTGGCACAGTAAAAAGCTTGAAGAAAATAGTGCACTAGCTAGTT
>JBGAFY010000084.1:0-5938 GCA_044226975.1 Rhabdochlamydiaceae bacterium | reverse complement strand
GCGGATAACAGGCCATCGCCACACCTAAGAGGATTGTCTTGGTTTCGATGGCCATTGATCCCAGTATAGAAATCTCAGGATCGAGAAACATCTCCGGCAAAATGGGGAGAGGTAGAGAAAACCCAATATACCCTAGTAAGATCACAAGGGCATAGGGAAAGAGTTGACGTTTAGTTGTAGTAGACATCAGCTTATTGTATCTAATGGCTGAATAAAGCGGGAGAATCGGGCGCGCACACGGGCACGGGATCGGGCACGATCAGGAAAAAAAGAGATAAAATTCTTTAGTGCCCAATATCTACTTTTTTATTCGATGTGGATAGGAACATGGTCCCTGCGCGCAAACTCATCTAGAATTTCCCGCCATTCTTCGGCCACTTTGGCAAAATCGCGCATGGAATAACGAAAAGGAACATACTTTACAGAAGACTCAATTTCCTGGATCAGGTTCACGTTATGCGTTTCCTCGTCGAGCTTCAAATAAGCCCCCTCTGATTGAAATCGGAACGTTCCTGAAGAAGAACCTACACATTCTCGAACTGAATGTGGAATATACCCTTGCCCCGAATAAACAGGTGTCGATAGTTTCCATTTTTTGCTCACTGGAAGAGTCTCAACAAAAATCACACTTCCTTGTTTTACAATCCGCGCTTTATTTCTTTGCGCTAACTGGGAAAGCACTAGAAGAAAAGATTCATGACACATTTTAACAACCATTAATTATAATTTTCAGCTTCCATTATTATAACTAGCGATTGTTTATATCATATTAAGATAAAGAGTATTGATTATTTTATAATATATCGCCCCACTCTTTTTTTCGGGCAATTTGAAAAAGTTCTTTCTGACTTTTTCCGATATTTTTTTGTTGAATTCCTTCTGATGCGCACAACGTTAGAGAAATATGCCCTTTGCGGATTTGAGGTCTTCTTATAATTCTGGAAAAAGATTTTGAAACTGGTAGTTTACTAAAAATTAGATAAGAATATTTTTCATCCTCATAGTTTAACTCCCCCCCTTTAATTTTTCGATGCATTGAAGTTCTTGGCAATCGGGCTGCAAAATGGCACCAATCTTTCGTACCCATCAATGGACATTTTTGGTCCATTGGGCAAGGGGCTACTAGATGTCCTCCTTTAGCAATTAGATGACTACGAACTTCCATCAACGAATGATACCCTGTTGGAGTGCCAGGCTCAACGATAAGCAAGGCTTGGTTGGTTGCTTCCCAAATTTTATCTACTAGAGAAAGTCTTTCTTTAGACAGAATCTCACCAAGGCTATACGCCAATATAGCTAAATCCCCCTTAGGGTGTTCTTTGAGCTTCAGTATGTCTTGTTGAACCCACGCAGCTTCCAATAAAGCTTTTTTAGACGAATATCCGGCCAATCGTTTCCCCAGGCTAATAAAAGAAGAATTGCGCTCAACCGCTACTAATTTTTGTATATCAGGAAAATGTTCAGAAACAGCCCAAAGCGCGGTGCCAGGACCTGATCCATAATCAACTAAGGATTCGATACTTACATTGACTGGAAGATTCGATAAGCAAGCTGAAATCGCAGAGTAAGTCGCTGGCATTCTAACGTTTAGGTAAACAAAATAATCTTCGTTTATATAGGAGATCTTTTCTGCACCTTTTCGATAACGGTCTGACAAATTTTTGCTGTTTTTTACAACCTGCGTAAGGTCGTTATTAACGCTTTGATTTGCAATCGCTTCTGATAATTCAATAGGAATATTCATATTAAATCAAAAATTTAAACAAATTTAAAACAATATTTTAATTTAGTTAAAAATATTGAGCGGTTTATAGTTATATAATCATCGAAAATTTACAAAATAACAGCAATAAAACTATGAGCCTTGCACCAATACCCTCTTCACCTAGAGAATTGAGAACTTCTACAATTAAATCCCGTCTAGAACATGTCGAAAAAGGGACTTCTCTTCCACACCGGAAAGAGCTTGGAACTATCCATACTCCTTCTCTAGTACGAGCACCGGGCCACGATTGTACTACGGTTGATAAAAATCATACGATCCTAAAAGTTTCCTTGCGTGTGTATACATTCTTTCTTCGTCTTTGTGTAAGTAAGCATTTTGCTTCAACCTGGCGCGGTAAAACAGAATTCACGGGACATTCCTCAAAATGCGGAGGATGCCACGGATGTCATGCTGCCGTTACTCCTAAACTTCATGATAACATCCTAAATGGAAAATATATCCCGCAAATTAATGATAAAGGGATATCCCCGCGCAAAAAACAGTACTTGATCAACGTCCTGAATTTGAGCGAGAAAGATTTTTCTGAGCTCGAAAAACATAAAGGCGATCTTGATTGGATTAAAAAATTTTTCGCTCAAAGGGTTTCTGCTTCGGATCATTGCAGTTCCTTTCGACATACCTCTTTGGACCTTCTTCTAAATACCACCTTTGACAGTCCTATTGAATCAAATAACATCGATTCTCGTTTTGAAGAGGTAATGAGACCAATTGAAGATGATGTTAATAAGCAATGTTTTGAGGAAAAAGTCTCTCCAATTGAAGGAACGGATTTGCTAATCGATGAATCTATCGATTTTTTAGAGAAGACTCAAGATCCCCTTAAGCAAAGAGAAGCAGATCTGAGAGAGTTTTTTGACTTAAACGACAAAATCGATTCCTTTATTAAAAGCAAAAAAGAGCTTTATCAACAAGCAGTGCAGCTGGAGAAAAAGGCCAGTGATATTGCTTTGATAACCCCTAAATCTCCAGAAATTTCTAAATTAATGAATGAAAGCGCTGAGCTCCAAAAACTAGAGCTAGAACATACAGATGCCATTTTTAGTGAATTTCTAAAAAACTTGGATAGTTTCCTAGAAGTTTCAAATAAAGTTGAAAAGAAAGTTAAGAACATAAAAACTTTTCACGAAACAAAAGAAATTAGATGTGATTTTACTATTCTCCATGCTCTACACAAATCATACCTTTGCTCCATTAGTGATAAAACAGATCTATCAAAAACCCTAAGTATCTTTAGAAATTCCATTCGGTCTTTGAACACCTCCAATCTTTCTCGAAAAGATGAATTTCTTAACAAGTTCAAATTATATAGAGAGGAGACAGAAATCCAACTCGAAGCTTTTAAAAGTTTAAAAGCTAACAAAGCAACTTCAGACATAGCCGAAAGAGCCTTCGGATGGGGAACAAACCCCACCGATGAAGATATTTACCTTCATTTAATTGCTATGACTGCAAAGGTAGATCTAACAAAGCCAAGAAGAACTCCTCTTTCTCCCAATCCTAAAACTCCACCGAAAGAAATAAAAATTGCAATTGCAAAATCTGAAGCAAAACCTGTAAAGCTCTCCAGAGAAGAAATGAGCTCTCCTGAAAAAGAAAAGATAACTCCACCTCCTAAAAGACAGACCCCCTTTAAAGGCGTAGCTGCTAAAAGGCTCAATCTAGATTCCAAATAATTGGCTTTTTTCCATGTTGTAACAAAAAGTCATTTGCTTTTGAGAAATGACGGCAGCCAAGAAATTTAGTTGCTGAAAATGGAGAAGGGTGGGCAGAACGTAATATGAGATGCTCACCCTTTTTAATTTTCTCGATTTGATCGAATTTTTCTTGGGCAGATCTTCCCCACAAGATGAAGACGAGGGGATCTTCTCTCAAAGCTAATTTAGCAATCACTGCATCGGTAAATCTTTCCCATCCTTTTCCATAATGAGACTTCGGTTCCCCAGAGCGCACCGTCAGTGTTGCGTTGAGCAATAAGACTCCTTGCTCGGCCCATCTTTCTAGAAAGCCATGTTGCGGAATAGGCATTTTGATATCTTCGCGCAGTTCAAGATAAATATTGCGGAGCGAAGGGGGGATAGGAACTCCTTTAGCCACACTGAAGCTCAACCCATGCGCCTGACCAGTGCCATGATAGGGATCTTGGCCAACAATGACTACTTTAACTTGAGAGAAAGGGGTTTTAGAAAACGCTGAGAACACCTTTTCTTCGGGTGGAAAGATTTGGTATCCCTTTTCTTTCTCTTCATTTAGGAATTTTTTTAAATCATTTATGTACGGCTTCTGGAGCTCTTCTTGTAGCTGCGCATACCAGCTCGCTTCTAATTTCATGACCATAAGAGACTGTTAACGGATTCAGATTCTGTCGATTTTTTGGACTTTTTGAGCAAATTTTCTTTTGTTTTGTTGGGGGTTATATCAACTTTCGTATATTACCCCCAACAAAACAAAAGAAAATTCGCTCAAAAAGTCCAAAAAAGCGACGAATCCTGAATCCGTTAACAGTCTCTAAGATCAGCCCTTGATCACACCATGTGGCTTCATCCGCAAGACCTTGTCGGCGAGCCCGGCAAGTTGTACCGCATCAACGACAGAATCGACATTTTTGTAGGCATTGGGCATTTCTTCAGCAACAGTGCGTCCGGAGCTTGCCATGACGAACACCCCTTCTTTTGCCATATGGTCGATGGTGTTTTTCCCTTTCCAGAAGCTTGAGCACTTAATACGGCTCATCTCACGCCCAGCTCCATGGCATGCACTGCACCAAGTGAGCAAATTCCCTTTTCCTACCATGAGATGGCTGGCCCTTCCCATATCTCCTGGGACAAGCACAGGCTGTCCGGTAGATCGGTAAAGAGAATTGAGCTCTTCAGCGCCCGGGCCAAACGCCCTAGTTGCTCCTTTGCGATGGACGCAAAGCTTCCTATTTTTTCCTGCGACTTGATATGTTTCAAACTTAGCAATGTTATGACACACATCGTAAACAAGGCGGACATCGCGTGGTTGAATATTTAAAACTTCGCGAAATGCCTCTCGTACACCATGTAAAATATGTTGCCGGTTATTGAAAGCGAAGTTTGCTGCTGCTGCCATGGCGGCAAAATATTTGATTCCGGCTTCGCTGCGGATAGGAGCTGCGACAAGTTGTCTATCGGGCAACCCTTCGGCGTAACCTTTCTTAATAAACTCATTCAGGGTGTCTTGACAGACTTGGTGACCGAAACCGCGTGAGCCTGAATGGATAAGAATGTACAGTTGCCCTTGCTCAATCTTCCACTTTTTTGCAATCTCTGGAGAAAAGATTTGTTCGACTGCACCGATCTCGACAAAATGATTACCGGAGCCAATCGAGCCAAGTTGAACTTTTCCTCTTTGGCGTGCGACATCTGACACAGCAGAAGGATCAGCACCCTCAATGCAGCCGTTGCTTTCCATAAATTCTAAGTCTTCTTGGAATCCATGACCATGTTGTACTGACCAACGAGCCCCTTCCGAAAGAAGCTTATTATAATCATCGTCAGATAGACCACGACCGCTGCGCTGGCCATGCCCAACACCAGATGGAACAAGCTTGAAGATCGCTCGCATGAGCTCTTGGAGCACTGTCTCTTTCACATTCTTAAACATGATGGGCGCAACTGCAAGCCGCACTCCGCAATTGATGTCATAGCCAACACCCCCAGGGCTGATCACGCCCGTCTCAGCGTCCATAGCAGCAACGCCGCCAATAGGGAATCCATATCCCCAATGGATGTCGGGCATGGCGATGCTGTACCCTACAATGCCTTCAAGGTGCGCGACGTTACAGACTTGTTCCAGAGGTTTGTCAAAGTCGATCTGTTGGATGAGCTCTTCAGTAGCGATAATAAGACCTGGTACGCGCATCCCTCCCTTTTTAGGAAGTTCATAGACAGCTGGGCCAAGTTTTTTCATCTCAAACATCGACAATCATCTCCCAAAGTAAGGTTTTATCTGGCTGCTCTTGGATTTCTCCATGATAGCTCACAGATTTAAAAGGACATCCTACTTCTTGATCTGCAATCGCGACAAGTTCATTTAATGCCATCACAACATCGTCGAGATTGTGTGGAACAAAAGGCTTTATAAATTTAAGGATCATAGGGAAGTTGAATGCCAGCGCATATTGCGCATGAA
>JBGAFY010000083.1:0-6263 GCA_044226975.1 Rhabdochlamydiaceae bacterium | reverse complement strand
GGACATAAGTTACCTCTCTAGTCTAGAGTATACCAGATTTAAAGATTTAAGAGAATATGTATTTAAATAAGCATGTAATCGACTCTCGATCAACAATTTATGAGATTCTCAGAATGTGTAGGGGCATATTTGTCACCCAAGTCTATAGGATCGAATTGAGCTTTATGACAGTTCTTGATTGAAGATACGCATCTTATCATGCATATCCCGAAGTCCCGAAGGGACGTCCCCTGCTAATATTTCTTACTTATCTGCCAATGTTGCGGCGATGTCCTCAACAATGTGAGCGCCTAGCATTTTTGCAATCGGCAATTGTTCGACTTCTTTGCCCAGCCAAATCTGCGTCTGTCCACAGCTTGGCACAGACCGACATCTCCCAGCCATAAATAGTCGGCACGTTCTTTTTTCCGCAGCAGACTTTAAAGGCGCTCTCTATCGGGATCGTCTTGATATCCATCGCATAGGTGCTGTCACGCAGCGCAGAAACTTCGATTGGCATATCTTCTGGGGTCGTGTTGATGATCAGTGCATAGTCCTTAATCTGGCTTAGGTGGTCCAAACGAGCCCATAAAGCATCCATCTTCTCAGCCAGATCATGCGCCTTATCAGGGCTGCTGCGGTTTAAGATCGTGATCTCCGCGCCTCGCACTTTGGCCTCATAAGCACCCAGCTTTAGCAGAGCCCCCTGCACCTAGAATGACAATCTTCTCCCCTGCAACTCGAAAATGTTGTTCAATAGCGTCCAAGGCTCCATCAGCATCTGTATTCAATCCCCACCATTTTCTATTTTTGAAGACTATTGTATTCACGGCACCAATCTGTTTAGCTTTAGGATCGATGTCATCTAAGAGATGAAACAGACTTTCTTTCAGAGGCATGGTGACACTTAAGCCTTCACCTTCTAGAAGTTTAAATGCTATTGGAAAAAATCTGGAAGTTCTTGTTCTTTTACAGCCATTTTTACATAAACAGCATCAATTCCAGCTTCCTAAAAAACCGATTATGGGTCGATCGTTTATGCTCTACTGACAGGGTCTCCTATAAGACCAAAAATACGCGTCGCGCTAGAAAGCTTTTATAATGATACCTTTGGACCAATGTACTCTGTAACATTGACCGGGTGCTGAGGTTTGTCAGCACTTAGTAAAGAAGCATAGGTCCAATATTTATGGACTACAGAAGCAAGGACACGCGTTGGGATGCCCTCACCATTCCTACAGGAATGACATCAGATATTTTTTTACCTAAAAGGAGTAACCGTAGCATCCGTCGTTGATTGGCACATACAGGCAATTTTATAAAAATCAGCAGGAACTTTGCGCATCTCCTTCAATACCGATTCAAGGTCTTGAGGATTTTTTTTAAAATCATGATGTGAGGCAATAATCTGAACAGTGGGATGCTGCTGACGTAGAGATTTAAAAAAGTCTAAAGGAATTTCTGCTTCTAAATCACAATATTCAGGTTTTAATTTTAAGAGTTTCTCGAAATAAGAGAGTCTCTCTTCTTCTGATTTTTCCCATTTGCCGCCTTGGCTTTTTTTGCGCAGAGTGAACATGACAGGACAACTTACAGAATCGCGCAAAGTCTTCAAAAGATCGAGATCAGAGAAATTCCAGTAGTCGATCCGCCATTCAATCAGATCAGCGAGTTTCTGGGCTTCTAAAAGCTGTCTCTGTACATCTTTAAGCTCAGGTCCAAGTATCGGTATACATAAAGAGTTCATGAAAAAAATATTACATTTCCCCCAGAAATGCAGCAATGACATTTGCACCTAATGGAGTAAGGATAGACTCCGGATGGAACTGCAGACCGAATACAGGATATTCTCGATGGCGCACAGCCATAATAGTCCCGTCTTCAGATTCAGCATCTATAAGCAAACTTTTGGGTAAGGATTTTTTTTCGATACAGAGTGAATGGTATCTCCCTGCTTCAAAAGGTTGTGGCATAGAAAGGAACAGTCCCTGTTGTGAATGGAACACAGGAGATGTCTTCCCATGCATGATATTGGGACAACGGACCACTTCGCCGCCAAAGGCACAAGCAATCGCTTGATGGCCTAAACAAACACCAAGGATTGGAACAGTGCCAGCAAACGTTTTGATAAGCTCAATGCATATCCCAGCGTCTTCTGGCCTTCCTGGACCTGGGGAAAGAATGATGGCGGTTGGTTTTAAATTCCGAATCTCTTCCACGCTTAAAGTATCGTTACGCACGACTTTGACAGTCTTATTCAGGGCCAATAACATTTGATAGAGGTTGTATGTAAAACTGTCGTAGTTATCAATAAGGATAATCATCTTACCTCCTCAAAGATCTCTAAAATTGCTGCCGCTTTATTGCGTGTCTCTTGTGCTTCGCTTTTTGGATCAGAGTCCATGACCACTCCTGCGCCAGCACGGATCTCTGCACTCTGATCAAAAATGTGTAGAGTACGGATTGCAATGATACTCTCCAGATCTCCCCGACAATTAAATGCGCAGATTGCTCCGCCGTACAAACAGCGTGAGGCCCCCTCTAAAGCATCGATAATTTCCATAGCTCGACGCTTCGGAGCGCCAGTTAAGGTACCAGCTGGAAATACTGCTTTTAGCGCATCAACTGCATCGAATTCTGGGGCAAGAAGCGCTTGGATCTTTGAAACAAGATGGACAACATGAGAAAAACGCTTGAGCAACCGGTATTCAGCAACATGAACACTAGAGGCAACAGCAATTTTTCCTAAATCGTTGCGCCCTAGGTCTACGAGCATTGCATGTTCCGCAAGTTCTTTGGGATCCCCGAGAAGCTCTTGCTCCTCACCGCCATGTAACGTTCTTCTTTTGGTACCTGCAATGGGCATTGTCTCTACAACTCTATCTCTGACGCTCACGAGCTTTTCAGGAGAAGCCCCTACAAATGTGCCATGAGGACATTCAATCACATACATGTAGGGAGTGGGTGCCCGTTTAACCAACTTGTTGTACAAATCAATAGGATCTAAATGACATTCGACATTGAAAGCGCGGGAAATAACAATTTGAAAGGCGTCACCACAAGCTAATGAAACCTTGGCTTTTTCAACGAGCGATCCAAATTGCACATCGTCAACAAACGGTTTACTCACAATTTTAAGCTGCTTGTTGATGTCATGATCCTTCTCCTCACCTTCCATTTGCAGTATGTGTATGAGATTCTTTGAGTGATCAAAAAAAAGGACTGTTGCAAACGAACAAAAATACATGTAAGGGAACTCAGTCATGTGACGGCTGCCAAATGGTTCGATAAGCTGGGCTGCCTCGTACGAAAGAAATCCATAAGCTCCTGATAAAAACCCAGGAAGTTCTCGAGGTAGTTTTAATGAAACTCCCTCTATAAATGCGCGCAAATTGTCAAAGTCTTTTTCCCCTTCTGAGTTTTTAGCATCCCTTTGGAAGGTTTGATAAGGATGGGCTGCAACAATGGTATAGTTAGGATGTGTCCCCTCTTCAGATCGAAAGTCGAGCAAGATCCGTGTATGCCCCTGCAATTCAAATGCTTTATAAGCATCGGATGGTGTCAATTCTTCGATAGGTAGGGATGTAATTGTATAAGCCATATGCTACTCTGTAATAATGTAATGTTACGCCATTACAGAGTATTTTGGCAAGAATTTTTTAAGCTGCTTGTTTTTAAGTATTTAACCTAGAAAATGGCATCTTATGCGTTGTCTTTTAGTTCAAATAGGTCCTTTAAGGTGCGTTTTTGCTTGAAGACCATAGTCATGCTGTCTTTGTTTCCATGCTTTTTGACTAACGTAAGTCCTTTTCCTATTCCATTTTGCTCAAAGTGAAGTACCAAATGAGAACCATCCTTAATTTCTTTAATAGTACTGGCTTCTTCTCCAAGGATCTTCTCCAACATCCCTCTAGCAACTTTATTAAAATCAGAAGATTTTTGAGCATTGCCCTTCATTACAGCACCACTAATTTCCTTTTCCTCTTTTGAAAAAGTAATCGGCTTTTTTTGTGCAGTAGCTGTCAGAGAATTATTGTTGTTACTGTTTTTGGAATTCGATTTTTTATTATTTTTTTGATTTTTTGAATTCGAAGTAGTTTTTTTAACATTTTTTTCTTCTTTAGAAGCTTTTATTTTTTCTTTTTCTAATTGGGATGAAGAGTGACTCATTTTACTTTCTTCTTTTGACATGTTCACAAAAGTCTTGAGAGCGTTTTTCTTCATGCTCGTTATTAGAGTCTTTGGAGAGATTTCAACAGATCCTGTGCTCTCCAATTGATTTTTTTCTTCTAGGGACAAGTCTGCTTCAGGAATTTCGATATCAAGAGCAGTAGCAAGTTTTAAAATGGTTTGCGCAGCTCCAGGCTTATTCTGCTCAAGGTCTTTACCGAGTTCTGTTAACAATAATATCTCTTGATTATTCCATTCCTTGTCTGATTCTGGAAATGAGATAGAATATGACACTTCCATTTCCTCTAAATCACTTGCTAAAAATTGGAGTGCTTGGTCTTTTAATTCTCTTATAGATACTAATGAGAACTGATATGCACGATAAGCTGGCTTATTTACTTTGTTTGTAATAATAGCTTCATCTTTCTCATAAGGATCTAAACTAATAATGCCGGTCGTCGAATCAATCAAAAAGTTAATCACTCTGCCATTAGATATATTTTTAGAAAAATCTATAGGGCCAGCATAGAAAGAAGCTGTAGCGGAAAGTATTATTTTTTTGCTTGTAAAGCTAATTGGAGAATAACCAAAAGTAAGGTAAATCCCTTTATATTGTTCTTGTGCTTTCAAGGAAGCATCCGTAAGAAAAAGAGACTCCAGGGGCAATCTATTTTTTAAAGAAGCAATAAAAGTAGGAAGCTGATTGTTTGCATTACAATTAATTGCATCGCGTAAGACATTTGTAGAAAATGGCATCCTAGAAATAAGTGTGGGAGCTCTTTCTCCTCCCATTGGAGACACGCTCGCAAAACCCCAAGCATTCATTTCAAAACAACGATAGATTAATACCGTGTGTGAGGAATCATTTACAACCCTCCACTCCCCTTTCTCTATCTGAGTTATATGATTCTTCCTTGCAATCCCTTCAGCGCAAAGCATGAGCAATTTTTCCTTAACTCCTTCAAAAGTGAATATATCTAATCCTGATAAATCGCAGACAATAAAATGAGCTTGTTGATTGGGATTGAGCTGGCGTAATAAGATGGCAAAACTTGATAGGTAAAAGTTGCTACATTTTTTCCAACCAGTTGTTCCTTGCAATTGATCTATAAATTCAAGCAAACTTTCATAACTTGATGCGTTTAGATAATCTTGATCAGTGTTCGTGTTAAGCAGAAGAGCTTCTAAATGTGTTTTTAAATAACGCCAAATTTCTACTGGAATTCCATTTTTCTCAATATCATCATAACTCATATCAAGAAATTTAATGACGTCACTATCCTTAGGTTTAATTATTGTAGGCATATAGATCGCTTGTTGATTAACTTTCATATTAAAATTATTATTTACATTTGAATAACTCACAATTAAACCTCTTTTTAATTTTTTTAACTAACTAATTATAACATATTTTTTTATGTTAGCATACGATTATGAGTTATTAATTATTAAATAATGTTTTTTTTAGTTGCAGCAAATACAAGACTTACAACATCAACGACTTAACTGTATAGTAAATAATACTTAGAAAGAATAGGGAACTAATTTAAAGAACTCTTGAGGAATAAATGACTTGAAAAGAAGGTTTTTCTTAGTTTCCGGATGGACAAAGCCTAAGGAATATGCATGCAAATACATACGATGGAGAAAACGGCTTTTTTCCCCATATTTTTTATCTCCTGCAATCGGAGCGCCCATTAAACCGCAATGAACGCGGATCTGGTTCTTTCTTCCAGTTTCTAAATGAAAACGCACAAGCGAGTACTGCCCTTTTGATTTCAGCACTTCATAATGGGTAATTGCATGCAATGCACCTTCAGTCCGCGCTGAAACAGGACGCATAAACAAGGAATTATCTTCTCTTATGTAATTTTCCCAAGTCCCCTTTTTTTCAATGAGGTTGCCTTGAACGATCCCCAAGTATTCTCTATGGATATCATGGCGGAAGAAAAGCTCTTTAAAATAGGCTTCAGCCTGGGGGGTATAGGCGAACATCATGATGCCGGATGTCTCTTTGTCGAGGCGATGGACGGGAAAAACGCGTCGATTATGATAGCGTCGCTTTAAAATTTAATGGACATTGAACTCATTGGAATTGTCTTTTGCAACACTTA
>JBGAFY010000082.1:0-6456 GCA_044226975.1 Rhabdochlamydiaceae bacterium | reverse complement strand
GAGTTGGGATGTTATCAGGTGGAATGTTAGGCGCAGTCAGCGACTATGTAAAATTGTGTTCTCCATCAAATCTGAGCAATACTACTCTCCAACCACAAAATGCGAATAATGCAAACATATAAGCTTTAAATTTTAAGCTCCCCAAGAGTTATGGACTCTGGGGAGATTAATTCAAGAGACTAGATCCTTTGCTCAATGACCTTTTCGAGCTTTACAATATCTTCTGCGAATTTACGAATTCCTTCATACAACTTCTCAGTTGCCATGGCATCGGCACATAACTGCCAACGGAATGTCTTCTCATCAATCGCAATTTTTTGAATATCCATTTTTTGAGCTTGGCTTGGCTCGAGCTTGCGAGGAACTGCACCTTCAGCTTTTTGCAGCTCATCTAGCAATTTAGGCGCAATCGTGAGCAGGTCGCATCCAGCTAATTCTAGAATTTCTCCACTGTTGCGGAAGCTTGCTCCCATAATTTGGGTCTTATAGCCCATTTTTTTATAATAGTTGTAGATGTGGGTAACAGATAACACGCCTGGGTCTTCTTGCGGAGTGTATTCTTTACCAGTGCTTTTCTTATACCAATCTAAGATTCGGCCCACGAAAGGAGAGATCAGGGTTGCTTTAGACTCTGCGCAGCCAATTGCTTGGGCCAAGCTGAACATCAATGTCATGTTGCAATGGATTTTTTCTTTTTCCAAAACTTCTGCAGCTCGGATCCCTTCCCAAGTGGAGGCAAGCTTTATTAAAATTCTCTCTCTTGGGATACCTGCAGCCTCGTACATCCCGATCAAGCGACGTGCCGTTTGAATGCTGGCATCAACATCAAACGAAAGGCGAGCATCGACTTCAGTTGAGACCCTTCCAGGGACAATCTTTAAAATTTCTATGCAAGTTGACGAAGATCTTGAGCAATGCAGCTGTGACAGATTCAGCACGGTTCTTGCCATTTTTTTTACCATATGTGAGTGCTTCTTCGATCAGGAATTGGTATTCAGGCAAGGTAGATGCGGCTAAAATTAAGGAGGGTTAGTCGTCGCATCTTGAGGGTGGTATTTTTTTATTTCTTCAAATTCACCCGTGTCGGACACAATTGTGGTCATCTTTTTGAGCTGTTCGAGCTTGTTCATCGGCGTTTCTCGTTTATTTTGATTGATTGTTGGCGACTAATACGACAGTTGCAATTGCCACAGCAGCTACTCCAATAGCAATGGCGGCATTTTGCCATTTTTTACCTTGAGCAGACTTAAGGTAGGAGGTAGGTGTCGCTTTGCTGACGTATTTAACCGATCCTTTTTCTTCAGGTTGTTCTGCGCGTGCAGAGATAGAACTGCAAATCGTTGCAATTAAAAGGGCAGTGATAGTTTTTTTCATCTAGAACCTCATAAAGATTCGAGAATACTCTGGTTAAGGAGAAAATGCCAATATTTTCCTAATTCCGGGCATTCTGTTTTGACCCAGGCCTGAAATGGTTCCCAATATTTACTAGTAAAGTTTGGATCTTGTGCGTGCTCTTTGAGGGTGCTAATTTTTTCTTTTAAAGTTGACTGTAGATGTTCAGAGGCTGCTAAATTGCAAAGATCGTTTGAAAGTGAGAGTGAGCGGCACGCATCATCAAAAAAATGAGACCATTTTGTTGATTCTTTTTTTAGGCCGCCAGCTGTTAGTACATAAACTGTATCTTTGTGGAAAAGTAAACATTGACGGAGGAGGATGGGCTCAAGGCCATCCCTACTCTCAATTTCAACTAAAACGGCGTTTCCTGCCTTTGTTTTGATAGACCCTAGCTCCGACCAACGATTGTATGGATTTGACAAGGTCAGTCTACGTACAGCATTTAGATAGGTCATTTGCGATACGTTGATGGTCTCATGGGTGAGATTAATCGAAGGCGCAAAAGAGCTTTTGCCAGGAGAGATACACCGTATGAGCAGGGGAGTTTTTTCCTGACTAGAAACCAACGTCCAATCATCTGGCACAAAGAAAGTACAAAAAAAATTATTTTCCGCCCAGATCGTTAGATAAGGTCCCAAAACTAACAAGAGGGTGACAAGTGCTAATCGTTGCATTAATTCGCTGTGCTTTGATGCACGACGGCAGCGACAATTGCAATCCCTATTGTAAGCCCTAGTCCCCAACCTAACATAGATGTTGCAGTTTTAGTGTAGATCCCATCGATTCCACCTTTGCGATACAGAGCATCTGTTTGACGCGCGTAGTCTTGCAAAGATTCAGCAGAAACAGGGAGTGATGTTGATGTGATAGAGATGCAAGTTAGAACAACTATCCATCGTTTCATATAAGAACCTAAAGTAAATTAACCAATACTAATTTCTTTATTGCAGAAAGGGGAGATTCACGCTAGGGAAAAACTGATTGAAAAATATGCATCTATGTTCAATAACTTAGAGGGTGTCTACAAAATAAGGTGCTGTTCATTTATCGGCCTTTTCAGAGATTGTCTCTTAGGTCAAATTCGATTCTTTTTTTTGGATTGGCCAATAATCCTCTGAAAAATGGCCACCCTTAAGTTTGTAGAAGTCCTCTTAAGAGGTAGCTATTCACATGGTGAGGTTTTAAGGCCCCATGAGAATCATCAATTTTATAGTCTGATAAAGAAGGTCAAGCATGAAAGGAATGCAATCCGGAAAAGACAAAGTCAAAGAAATTTGTGATGTCTTGAGACATGAGACCCTAGAGCCTGCTAAACGTCAGGCTGAACATATCCTCTCTGACGCTTCAGAAGAAGCTCAACGGATTGTCGCTGAAGCCGAAGCCCAAGCCAATCGGATACTCCATGAGGCAAGAGCAGAGATCGAAAGATTGCGCAGTGCAGCTGAGTCTTCTTTGAAACAAGCAGCGCAGCAATCTGTTGAAACTCTGAAATACGACATTGAGAGAAAATTATTTCAACCGCAGATCGCAAAAATTATCGATCAGCCCCTGCAAGATCCCAAAGTCCTCGCAAAGCTCATAGAAGCCGTATTACAATCACTTGAAAAAGAAGGGGTGGATGGAGACTTAAGCGTTTATGTTTCATCTGCTGTAAATCCCCGTGCAGTCAACGAACTGGTCACCCAATCGATTTTACAACGCCTCAAAGAAAAAAGTGTGCTGATCAGTTCAATGGGTGGAGGTATTTCCGTAAAATTGCATAAAGAAGACATGACCATTGACATTTCCGATTCTGCAATCAAAGACATGTTGATGCAATTTATTCGTAAAGATTTCCGCGAATTATTTTTTGGATCAAACGAAAAAGGGTAGCGAACGTTATGGCGAATTATTTTTTTCTCGCCCCTTCGCTTCCTCCTTTGAAGATCGGTGAAAAGCCTGAGATTACCTTTGAAGAGCTGAAATTACGGCTCGATATTAATCTCACTAAGGAAGATCGAAAGAAGGCGGAAGTATTTTTCCGCTTTGTCGACCTTAACAATATCCGTTCTTTGATGCTCGAAGAACAGATCGATCCTCGGGGGAACCTAGATGAGAAACAGCTCGATGAGGCGTTGCTCATCCATAATGTCCTTCCCGATTATGTATTTGATTTTCTCGATCGTTATGACTCAGTTTTCGATCGGTTGCATTATTTTTGGGGGCTTTTAACTGCCTATTTCAATGAAGAGACCCCTAAACAAAAAGGCTTTTTGCACGATTATTTGAGCTTTGAAAGAGGGTGGCGCTTGGTGCTTGCCGCACTTAGGGCCAAACAATTAAATCGAGATATGACCCAAGAATTGCAATTTGAAGATTTTTCAGATGTCATTGTTGCACAGATTCTCGCGCAGAAAGATGCAAAGACCTATGATCCTCCAGTCGAATACGCTGACTTAAAAGAAATCATGGAATCTACAGGAAGAGACCCGTGGCAAAAATATAAAGCCTTCACAGAATGGCGCTTTAAGAAAATCGAAGAGCTAGTAGATGCCCCTCTTTTCTCAATGGATTGGATATTAAGCTATATGGCCCAACTCATTATCGTTGAAGATTGGTACGCAATAGATGCTCAACGAGGAAAGATAATTTTAGAAACTTACACAGCTGGTGTGCGATGAAAGATTTAGAACATCAAAAGGCTCTAGGAAAAGTAATAAAGGCCTTTGGAAATTTGCTGCACGTAGAATTCCATGGCAACATCCGGCAAGGTGAAGTGGCAATGGTCCAGGTCGGCGATTTGTCTTTGAAGGCAGAGGTGATCGAGATCGCAGGAAACATAGCCAAGGTCCAAGTATTCGAAGACACGCGCGGCATAAGGCTCGATACTCCCGTAATCTTTTCTGAACATCTTCTAGAAGCAGAGCTTGGACCTGGTCTTTTAACTTCTATTGTCGATGGGTTGCAAAACCCTCTGGAAAAAGTTGCCGATGCAACAGGGCTCTTTTTAGGTCGAGGTGTCTATTTACCGCCGCTTGATCGTCAACGGCATTGGGATTTTCAACCTTTAGCGAAAGAAGGCGACAGAGTGCGCCGTGGAGATTTTCTTGGATCTACAATGGAAGGTCGCTATCACCACTACATCATGGTGCCCTTCGCATTTACCGAAGAATTCACACTGACACACGTAGCAAAGCCCGGGTCGTACACAGTTGAAAATGTCATTGCGCGTGGCATCACTGATCAAGGAATAGAGCGCGAGTTCAAGATGATGCAAAAGTGGCCTGTCAAGATGCCGCTCTTTGCTGGCGAAAAGATCAAAGCGACTAAAATGATGGACACGGGGATGCGTATCCTCGATACACAATTCCCAATTTTAAAAGGGGGAACATTTTGCTCTCCTGGTCCTTTTGGAGCTGGTAAGACAGTTCTCCAGCATCACCTTTCTAAGTATTCTTCCGTCGACCTAGTTGTCATCGTCGCCTGCGGCGAACGCGCTGGTGAGGTCGTCGAAGTGCTCCGTACGTTCCCTATGCTCACCGATCCGCATACCGGTGATCCATTGATGAGCCGTACTGTCATCATTTGCAATACATCCTCCATGCCGGTGGCTGCTCGTGAAGCATCGATATACATGGGCGCAACGATCGCTGAATACTACCGTCAGATGGGGCTCGATGTCCTCTTGCTTGCTGACTCCACTTCTCGTTGGGCACAAGCGATGCGCGAGATGTCCGGGAGATTGGAAGAGATTCCAGGTGAAGAGGCATTCCCTGCTTATCTTGGCTCAAGAATTGCCGCTTTTTACGAACGTTCAGGCGTCATAGAGCTTTCAAATGGCAAAGTTGGGTCATTGACGATTGGAGGAACTGTATCTCCTGCTGGTGGTAACTTCGAAGAGCCTGTCACACAAGCAACTCTTTCTGTGGTAGGTGCGTTCCATGGACTATCTCGAGAGCGTTCTGATGCTCGTCGTTATCCTGCAATCGATCCTTTGATTTCATGGACAAAATACGTTGAAGACGTCTCTATAGAACTCGATCGTAGAGCTCCCGGTTGGGGGAAAATGATCCGCCGCGCAGCTCGCATCCTGAAAGATGGAGATGAGATCGGTAAAAGAATGGAGGTTGTCGGAGAAGAAGGGATTGCAATGAGCGATATGATCACTTTCCTAAAATCTGATCTTTACGAGTTTGCATACTTACAACAAAACGCCTTCGATAAAGAAGATGCATATTGTCCTTTAGACCGTCAGATTCCGTTATTTCTCCTGATCAATAAGATTTTTGAGACTGACTTCGTATTTGAGTCCCGTGATATGGCGCGCAGCTTTTTCTTGGAATTGCAGAACGAGATCAAAAACATGAACTTTATGCCGTTTGCTTCAGAACGATACAAGGAATCATTTGCGCGCATTGAAGATAAAATCCAAAACTTCTCGAAACGAGAAGAATCTTTAGCAAGGTAATTAGATGAAAAAGATTTATGACCGCATCGTCGATATGCGCGGTAACTTGATCACGGTTCTTGCAAAGGGCATCACTCTTGGAGAACTTGCTCGGATCCACAAACAAAATGGCAAGGCGATCTATGCCTCGGTCCTACGAATTGATGGCGATAAAGTTACTCTTCAGGCCTTTGAAAATACCAGAGGGATTTCAACAAGCGACCGCGTAACATTTTTGAACCGCGAAATGCAGGCCCTTGTTAGCGACTCATTGCTGGGGCGGCGTCTTAACGGAGCCGGAGATCCTATTGACAATGGACCTCCAATTATGGGAGAGGGTGTTCCAATTGGCGGACCATCGTTCAATCCCGTGCGAAGGATTGTTCCTCGCGACCTCGTACGCACGAACATCCCCATGATCGATGTGTTCAATTGTTTGGTGAAATCGCAAAAGATCCCCATTTTCTCCATCGCTGGAGAGCCTTATAACCAACTATTGATGCGTATCGCCAACCAGACTGATGCTGACGTTGTAATCATTGCAGGCATGGGACTGAGATTTGACGATTACCAAGCCTTTATTGACAATGCTCAGCGCGCAGGATCATTTGATAAAACGATCATGTTCATCCATA
>JBGAFY010000081.1:0-6257 GCA_044226975.1 Rhabdochlamydiaceae bacterium | reverse complement strand
TTAGAACCAGTAGCTGCAAACATGGGAGTTGTCCCTGCAACACCTCCCTTCATTTCCACTTTAAGGGAAGAAACAACCAAAGCAGGTGCTCTCCTTATTTTTGATGAGGTTATTACGGGATTTCGATTAGGGATTGGTGGTGCAGCTGAGATGTATGGCGTGGAGCCCGACTTGACATGCTTAGGAAAAATTGTCGGTGGAGGCTTTCCAGTTGCAGTTTTTGGTGGCAGGGCTGAGATCATGGACCATCTTGCCCCTCTTGGTCAAGTTTACCAGGCCGGCACACTCTCCGGAAATCCTGTGGCCATGAGCGCAGGCCTCGCTGCAATCAATGCTCTGGAACGACGAGGGTTTTATGAAGAGTTAAAGGCCAAGACAGCGATCATTGTGGAACCTGTGAGAAAAAAAATTCGCGAGAAAAATATTCCTGCCTGCATCCAATCCGTTGGATCGTCTTTCACAATTTTTTTTGGCGTCGATAGTGTGAAGAGCTGGAATGATGCCCAACATATCGACACCAAAATGTTCCAAAAAATGTTCCATTTTTTGTTCGAGCGAGGGATTTATTTCTCTCCTTCGGCATTTGAGGGGAACTTTGTCTCATCTGTGCATACTGAAGACCATCTTGAAGAGACGTGCAATGCTTTGTGCGTATTTTTAGAGGAGATAACCTGATGTGGTATTTGCTTATATTTTCCTTTATTTGTAGTTCACTCTCAGCGTTAGAAACCCAAGTTCTTTTCATCTTGTGCGAACAAAAAGAGACCAAGGCTCTTTTGCCGGTGATCAAAGCAATGGAAAAAGAAAAGAGGGATTATAGAATACTTTCTGCTGGGCCCTCTGCTGCGTATTTCCAAGACCCTAGTTTGGTGGCGCGGTGTCTCTTTCTAAAGGGCGACAAAGATGACACGCATGAAATTACAAAAGAGCAGGTGGATGCAATTGTCGATTACTTACAGCCTAGAGTTGTACTCTCAGGCAATTCATCAATTGTTCAAAAGCAACTCTTAGAAGGTTTTAAAGAAAAGGCTGTCACAATTGCTTATAGAGATCGTGCGCAGAATGTTACGCATGCGCATGAGCAGCAGGTGGAAGGTTCTGCTAAAGAGATATTCTCTACAGCTAAAGATGGATCAGCTACACATGCTGTCGGTAACCCTTATATGGAAAATTTAAGAGACAAGATTCTTAAGTGCAACAAGGCGGCGTTACTTGAAAAGCTCGGGCTGGACCGTCGTGGCGGACAATTTGTCGGGTTTATAGATGACAGTGGAATGTCTCTTTTCCCACTTGCTGAACAAGGAGCCTGGAAATGCGCGCTCGACGATAAGGAGAGCTATTTGAGGATCTCTGATACGCTGTCTTCTTGGCCACTCGAAGAGCAAATTGCCGTTGTCGATGTATTGGTTTCTTGCGATGAGGCTCTTCTTATTGCTGCCAGCGCTGCGGGAAAAAGGGTCTTGTTCTGGAAGAACACACAAGAAGAGTGGACTGGAGAGCTCCCTCAAGAACAACTCCATCTTTTCTCCTGGGAAGACCTTGGAATTCCTGAAAACAGCGTTGAGATATTCTTAGAAGAGCTCGATGGGTTAGTAAAATAATTGGGATGATGGACAAAATGGACAATGGACAAAAATGGACGTACATAGACGAAGTGGACTCAAGTGGACTTATCGAAAGAAGCATAATTATTTGTTCATCCAACGTCAAGTTTGGTCCATTTTTCTTGTTCTTATTTCTACCAGTTCTAGGTCATAGCCTTGACTCAGTAGCGCAACTTAAGGAAAAAATTCCTCTTCCTACACCGATGCACCTGTCCGGATCGGATACCTAGCAATTGAAAAAGACCATCCCATCGATACCTCGACCTTCCTTCACATCAAACTTGCGCTAGATTCTTTCCAAAAAGAGAAAGTTGCATTTGTGGTGCTCCGTTTGAACACCCCTGGAGGAGAAGTTTTTTCTGCTTTAAAGATCGCTCAATTGTTGCAAGAGATCGATACCAAAGACCATATCCCAGTAGTTGCCTGGATTGACAATTGGGCTGTTTCTGCAGGAGCGATGTTAGCTTATAGTTGTAGGGTCATTGCAGTGACACCGTCTTCCATTATGGGCGCCGCAGAGCCTGTCATGATGAAAGGGGAGGGGCAAGTAGAAACAGCATCTGAAAAGGTAAACTCTGCATTGCGCGCTGAATTTTCCAATCTCGCACGGTTTTATGGTAGAGACCCGCTCATCGCCCAAGCGATGGTCGACAAAGATCTTTTGGTCGTTCTCCGCGATGGTAAAGGTGTTGCATTGCAGGATGAAAAAGAGATGCTATCCACAGACATCCTGATCGCAGCAAAAGGGAAGCTCTTGACGTTGAACTCTGAAGAATTGGTCCGTTTTGGACTTGCCAATGTGGAAAGTCCTGCCAGCAGGTCTACTGATAAAGGGCCAGATGCGTTATTGCGAGCGCCGTTTTTCAATGAAATTTTAAACCCTACTGTTATCGACTATAAAAATTGGCGCGTCGATTTTTTCGCTTTTTTGTCCCATCCCATGGTCGCATCATTGCTCTATATGGGATTGATACTGGGCATCTACATCGAGGTCACTCATGGTGGGTCAGGACTTTTTGGCGCATTGGCAGTTGCCTGTTTAGGGTTGATTCTCCTTTCCAGTTTTTCATTGTACGCCTTAAGGTACCTTGAGCTGATCTTCATCGCCTGCGGCGCTTTGCTCATCATTGCCGATATTTTTATGGGGTTGGGCATTTTGAGCGTCATAGGGATTATTATGATTGCTTTGAGCGCAGCAGCTCTTACACTTCCATCTTTAAGTGCCTTTGAATGGTCTCTTGACACAGACAAATTATCGTTTGCTGGTAAGGAATTTCTCGAAAGGGCCGCCTATCTTTCATTGGCGATAATGATTTCCCTCATTATCATAGTTGTTTTAGGAAAAGTTTTTCGCAGTCGTAAAGGTTGTTTTTATGGGCCGCTTGTTTCTGCCCAAGAGTCCTCAACACCTTTAGAAGTCGAGATGTCCTTAGGCTCAGAGGGGATGACGGTGAGTTCTTTGCGCCCGTCGGGCAAGGTCATGATCGATGGCAAATTATACGACGCATCCAGTGAAGGAGATTTTATCGAAAAAGATACTCCTATCATTGTGATAGGAAAAACTGCCCAAAGGATCATTGTACGGATAAAAATATGATAGGGATCTCCATAGTTTTAGTTTTCGTTGGACTGGTCTTGATCTATCTGGAATTTTTCTTGCCAGGGATGATCTTAGGGATCGCTGGCGGAGTTTCAATATTGACCGCTATTGCCATGTTCGCAGCTCATAGCACTTCCTTAATTGCTACCATAGCCTTCTGCCTTGTAAGTGGCGCTGCCGTTTGGGGTGTTTGTCTTTTCGCTCTTTCTCGCATTCGAAAAAGCCATAAAGAGAGCACTTTTTACTCAGGGCAAGACCAAGAAGGTTTCTTCGCTTCAGAATTTGACAAGACCCTCGTAGGGCATTCGGGAACAGTTGTTTCAGACCTCAAACCATCAGGACACGTGTTGGTGCAGGATAAAAGAGTTCAAGCGATCTCTGAGAAAGAATACCTCGACAAAGGAACTCGCATTCAAGTCATAGGTGGCCGTGGTGGTTATTTAATCGTAAAAAGAGTGGAGTAAAAATGCATTTTTTAGCTGAAGCAGAATTTTCTGCAGGTATTTATTTATTGATCTTCCTCATGGCGATCGTCGCATTAAGCCTTGTTTTAATGATTGGAAGGTATATTAGTCTGTGGTTCCAAGCTTTTGTTTCTGGAACCCCTGTTGCTCTCTTTAACATCATTGGGATGAGCTTAAGAAAGATCCCCGCGCGCATCATTGTCAATGCGTATATCAATTGTTTCAAGTCTGGATTGAAAACCGTTACTGTGGCTGACCTCGAGACGCATTATCTTGCTGGAGGCAATGTCTCCAACGTCGTCCGCGCTATGATCGCAGCTGATAAGGCCAACATCCCTTTAACATGGCGTCAGGCAACTGCTATCGACCTCGCAGGACGTGACATTCTAGAAGCCGTAAAGACCTCTGTTAATCCTAAAGTCATCGATTGCCCAGACCCAGAACATGGCGAATATATTTTGGCTGTTGCAAAAGACGGTGTCCAGCTTAAGTGCCATGCCCGCGTGACTGTGCGCACCAATATTTTACAGCTCGTTGGTGGTGCTACAGAAGAGACAATCATAGCGCGTGTAGGCGAAGGGATCGTGAACGCGATCGGTGCTGCAGAGACACATCTGGACGTCCTCGAATCTCCACAGCGGATCTCCCGTTTGGTCCTTGAAAGGGGGCTTGATGCACAAACTGCATTTGAGATCCTTTCCATCGATATTGCCGATATCACAATTGGTGAGAACATTGGAGCTAGATTGCGTGCAGACCAAGCTGACTCAGACAAACGGATCGCGCAAGCAAAAGCCGAAGAAAGACGCGCTATGGCCGTTGCACTCGTGGGTGAGATGCAGGCCAAAGTTGTCGAAGCAGAAGCTCAAATCCCCATGGCGATCGCCGAGTCTTTCCGCAAAGGGAACCTAGGGATCATGGACTTTTACCGCATGAAGAACATCCAAGCCGATACCGATATGCGCAACACGATAGCGAAGGAAGGACAAGATGGACCTCTCTAGAGAAATACTGAGCAAGGGAATGGTCGAGCGCAATAAGAAGACAAAAGAAAAACGCAAAATATCCCGTCTTTCTAAAATGTTAAAAAATTCTGGCGGTCTGCGTCAGAGTTGGATCCTTCACGAAATTTTTAGTAATTATAAAAATTGAGAAATCTATGACAGCTGTTGGTTTAAGTATATCGAATACACGCTCATCATTCTTTGAGTCTCCTTGGAAACAGGTCGTCGTGCATCGCAAAGATAAACTTGGGCAGGTTGTTTTCTGGAAAGAAGTTGCTGGTCAACCAGGAAAATACAAGAGAACATATTCAGAAGGGTCTCCGGAACTCATCTATACAGAAGACACCCGTACTGGTGAACTGTACAAAGGAGGAGAAATTGATGATGATTCCTCTTACGTGGTCCGAGTAAAAGCAATTGTTGCCTCACTAGTCAACCCAGTTTTTGCTATTTCCCATATGTCGTGGTATGGGGTAAAAGGAATTTATGAAGTAGGGAAGTCCGCCAAGGCTGCAGTCCACAATATCAGTCTAAGGCCTGCTTCTTTAAGCATGACAGGTTCTATACTGCAGAATGGGAGGACATTTATCATAGATAGCGCATCCTCGCTGGCACGCAATTTTTGGCGAGTCGTGAGGACCCCATTTTATGCTATCGCGACCCAAGCGGTATTGTCAATGACAGTGCTTCTAGGTTATGAAGGGAGAAAATGGGAAGCTATTGTTGAAAGGGCCTGGCAAAAAGATTCGTGGAAGTTAGATTGGAGAATGATGAAGGCACCAGAGTCTTTAGGAACATGGAAAGCCCTTATTGAAGATGTGCGGAATGCAAAAGCATGTTATTTAGCTTTTTGTTTCCAACCCAAAGGAAACATTAAGGACACAAAGAAATTTATCAAGATTCGCTATGAGCAATAAAAGAAAACGTAGACTCTCCGAAGAATGCGGCCGCCTTGCTGAAACATGCAATCGAGCAACTATTACACTTGGAGAACTAGCTAAACATATAGAATCTCGAGACCAAGCCCTGTTAGCGCTTGTTCTTTCTGTCCCTTTTCTTTTTTTTATTCCTTTACCTGGACTTTCGTCCATTTGCGGTTTTATTGTGTGCATCGTCGGCATCCGCATTGCCATTGGTAAAAGCTTATGGTTGCCGCGATTTTTAGCCCGCCGTCCGTTTTCAGGACATCTTTTAGCAAAAGTTTTGCTCAAATGCAAATCCGTTGCCAAAAAGTTAGAAAGGATCGTCCGCCCTAGAGGAGAGTTTCTTGCTAAACACCCTGGAATGCTCCGCTTGAATGGGATTTTACTTGCAATTACAGGATTTTATCTCTTGCTGCCCCTTCCTCCCGGAACAAATTTCCCTCCGGGGCTGACCTCCATCCTCTTATGTTTGGGGATTTTGGAAGAGGACGGACTGATGATTGTTTTAGGATATGTGGTCTTTCTCTTGACTACAGCGCTCTTTATCCTTCTTCCCTTTCTTGGGCTAGAAGGTTTTCGGGAACTGTTTCACTAGACCGCTATATATCAATCATTGAGCTCAGAAGTATCTTCCACAACTCCTAAAGAGCGGATCTCTAACT
>JBGAFY010000080.1:0-6369 GCA_044226975.1 Rhabdochlamydiaceae bacterium | reverse complement strand
AAGTAGATGGTACTGGGCAAAGAGGTTTTGTCACCATCAATAATAATTGTCCCATTTGTCCGATAATTCCATGTCCTCCGATCCCTGATTGCCCTGCATCTCTACCCCCCTCTATGACAACTTTATATAATGCTAGTATTCCTCAATTTGCCAGATCAGTATCTCGATTTCAACAAATCAGTGATCGATCAAGAACTGTACGCAATCGTATGGCTTCAAGTTACGTAGCTGCTAGCGTAGCTTCGAATTATAAAAGAAATGATTGTGATACAGTCAATTCTGAACTAGTATTAGCTAGTAATACATGCTCTAGAGAAAGAGAATCTCAATTTGATGAGTGTCGAACTTATTTTAATGATAATTATAAAAAATTAATTATAGCAAATCAAAATTCTCATCAAAAAAAGCCTCAAGAAATCAATGTTGGGTTTTTCGAAAAGAACCAACGTCAGCAACCGATGTCAATTTATATTGCACCGATTGCCAGCTTTGGAAATGTTGATACTATCAAAAAACAAAACGGGTTAGATTATTGGACTGCAGGAGTTCTCTTAGGGGCAGATTATGCTTTTAATCGAGCGGGGTTAGGTATTCAATTTGGTTATGAAAAACTAGAAGCTGATGTAAATAGTCATTGGGGGAACTTTGATATCGATACTGCATTTACTGAAATTTATGGAACTTTCTTGCCTTTTGGGACTCGTAAACTTTTCTTAGATGTTACTCTAGGTGGAGTCTTAAATTGGTATGATATTCATCGTCATATCGATGGACAGGTCGCAAAAGGGAATCCGCAAGGATGGCAATGGAATAGTTTTGCTGGGATAGGTTATGACTGGTGGGTAAAAAATTTGCGCATAACTCCACTTGCCGCAATCCAATATATTGACTTACGTGTAGAAGATTATGGTGAACATGGAGCTGGTGATTTTAATGTCTATGTGAAACACCAACGATTCCATTCTTTCCGCACCCAGCTAGGAGCAAGTTTTGGAGGGAATATTGTCTCTTCTAAAGTAACTTGGATGCCGGAAGTTAGAGGTTATTGGTTGCATGAGTTTGCTGATCAAAACCAATCGCTGGGAGTTACTGCGAGTAATTTTAATACGAGTTCACAAATTCAACTAATCGGTGGGGAAAGAAATTATGGCGTAGTTGGTGCTTTATTAAGGGCGTTGGTTGGGAAATATTTTAGCGCTGCTGCATCTTATGATTTTTACAGCAATGGTAATATTTATTCACATTCTTTTTATGCTGAAATCGGAGCGAGTTTCTAAGTGAATGTCTAAGAGACTGTCCACAAACCAAAAGAAAATTCGCCAAAAAGTTAGCAAGATCAAAGAACCGATTCTCGCGCGAAAGATGTCGCAAAAATTCCAAATAGCAAGCTGAGGGCAGTATAAATCCAATGAGCTAAGCTTTTTTTAAAAAATCATCTAAACAACAGTCCCATTTAGGCCCACGGACAAAACTGCCATTGACAATTTGCACACAATCAGCTTCTAGAGCTTTTTTCAGCTTATTAGTTCCTAGCATGTAAATATATGCACCATACGTTTTGCTCTTTTCAGGGCTTAATGTCTTTCCATCTACTAAATCAATAAACAGTTGTTGCCATATAACTTAAATGAATTCTTTAGTTTTTCTATTGCCCAAGGCTGTGTTTGAAAATTGTAATAAGACTTTGATATTTTTTTGCTGCCTTGTCTGTAGGCATATTCGAAGGCTGAACATTCGCTATATTTGCAACAGGTGTTTGGGATGGGGGCGTGGAATTGGATACATTTGCAACAGGTGTTTGCGGGATGGTTGTGCTATTAGACTCTCCGAACCAGTAGCCCAAGAACTTTCGGCCACTCTCAAAGATGGCATCTTTTTTGTACCAGACAACTGCTGCAGTAATAAAGAGTGCTGAACCTGTTAAAATTTTAACGCGGTGTCTGCTCCAAAATGATTCATCATTGGATGGAGCATCATCCTTGATGTTTTCAATGGGGGCAGATGCAGATAAAGGCAATGCGTTGTTGGAAGGCTGTGTTGGGACAGCAATAGTGTCTCTATTTTTAAGATATTCGATTGCGTCACGGTATGGGCGGGAATATGTCTCATAATCGCTCACCGCTTTATTGTTATTGTTCTCATTGGGGAAAGGTTGGTTAGTGTTCTTAGAAGTTTCGCATCGAGCAGGAACAATAACTTCCTCATGAGAGTTTTCCATTGTTTCTGTAACTAAGACTTCAGAATCTGCATCTTCATTTAAAATTGCGTCATTATTGTTGTTAGACACAAGGATAGGAGGATTCTCAATGAATTTTGAACTAGGATTCCCTTGAGGCACAATCCCGTTGTTTGCATTTATAAGGGAGTTTTTAGGAAAAACAGGAGTTTTTTGCTGTTGAATGGAATGTATTTGAGGAATGATCGCAGCTTGTACATTGTGAATTTTTCGTTGACTTTGACTTAGAAGAGGTTTGAAAGTATTCGGGCCCTTAGTTTCAATAAATTTTATTGAGAAACCTATGAGTGGTATAGACATAGAATACTCCATTTTATTAATAGACTGTCTCTAAAAACGCGAAGATGCTCTCATGTTTTTATTAAAAATGTCAAGTTGCAGGCGATCTTTTCCACAAGCAGAAAAATAGAAGTAATATGGGGAGCAACACTGCTAATGAGAAGGGGAAGTTTTCCAGATGCAAATGAGGATTTATGAGAGATGGCGGGGCTGAGGTCAATTTTAGGAAATAGGCTGCCAAACTGTGGTTGCAAGTGTGGATAGCTGTTGCAAGTGGAGGAATGAAGTTGAAAAAAACTCCTAAAAGCAAAAGAAAGAGGACTAACATTGCGATGAAAGGAAAAAAAAGATTGTAGATCAGACTTGAAAGGGGGAAGTCTGCGACCAAAAAAAACAAGATTGGCAGAGAGCATAAATGTACGGAAATATTGAGGGCGCAAGCCTTGCGCAGCCAGGCTGCTATAACAGCGACGTGCTGGTCTAACAAATCTAAAGTGGCGATGTTTTTCAAGGTTCTCTCTGGAAGCCAATATGAGAGTCTACGTTCAATGAGGGGGTATATCAATAAAATTGCCGCAGTGCAGCTATAGCTCAATAAAAATGCCATCTCACCTAAAGCAATCGGATTATATGCACATTGAAAGATTAACCCGACTCCTAGGGCATTTAATGCAGAAAATCCCAAATGGAACAATCGGCTGAAAAAAAACAGTCCGATAGATATCCATGCTCGCAAGACAGCGGGATTGTCCCCAATAAAGAAAAAATACACACTGACACCGAGTAGAACGCACCAGATGCTTACACGTATCGGAAAAATAATTCTCAACACTCCCATAAGGAACATCGCGACAAGGCTAAACTGCGCACCAGAAACTCCCAATAGATGCTGTAGTCCGACTTTGGAAAATTGCGCGCTGATTTGGTAGTCTTCAAGTTCTCCAGTGGCAAGAGTTGCGACCAAGCTAAAGGCTTCAGAGGAAGGATAGAATGTGTGTAAATAATTGCGCACAGCTTCTTTTGCTTGATACCTTAGTTCTGCTGGACTCCAAGTACTAGGGATTGCTTGCCAGCAATCACTCCTTAGCTTCCAAATACCCCCTTTATTTTTAGAGATTGTTCCTTGTACATAATAATTTTTGTTGGCAAGTGGGGGCATAGTTTTTAAGGGTAAATAGACTTTAGCGCGCAAATTGCGACCATTTTGTCCCTCGCTTGTTGTATATCGACTTAATAAAACGTCCATGCTCCATAAAGACTGGAAAGGAGTCGATACTTTTCTTACAGATAGAATTTCTGCATATCCTGAGATTGTTGCCTTATTTGTCTTTGGCGGATCTGGAGAAAAAAATATAGAAGTGTATAAAAATCCAAAGATCGAGAGTAAGCAAAGGGTGCAGGCCTTGCCCCAGTTTCTTTGAGAAAATAAATAAGAGAAAATCAGAATTAATGGGATCCATATTGGGTGAGCTTTTAACGCTTGGGCAGAACCTAAAGCAAGCATCACCCCATAAATTAGGGCAGGATATGCATTTGGCACAAACTAGTCAGAATGAAAATAAGGGATCTTCTCATCAATTGGGCTGTAGATCAATCTCACGCCCCTTTGTCCTGTTATAAAATGGTAGATCCATTCGATCATCACGCTGATTCGATTGCGAAAGCCGATCAGATAGAGGATGTGGATAAAGCTCCATGCTAGCCAAGCGATGAGTCCAGAAAACTGCAGCTTCCCAACAACTGCCACGGCCCGTTTTTTTCCAATTGTCGCCATGTAGCCCTTATCGAAGTATTTGAAAGGTTTTCTATTTGGACTATCTGTTAACAAAGTTTTTGCAACATAGTTGCCTTGTTGGATAGCTGTTGGCGCAATACCGGGGAGGGGTTTGCCATCTTTTCCTTTCGCATGAGCGGCATCACCGATTACAAAAATTTCTGGATGTCCAGGAATCGTCAAATCGGGCTCGACAATGACGCGTCCCGCGCGATCTAAGGGAACGTTCAAAGTTTGTAGCATTTTAGAGGCTTGGTTTCCTGCGGCCCAGATTATATTAGTTGATTCGATAAAGAGATCTTCAACTTGAACACCTTTATCATTGACCTCGGTCACTTTTTTATTTGTGATGACAGTCACACCGAGTTCTTCCAAATCATGCTGTGCTTTTTTTGATAACTTTTGCGGATATGTTGGCAAAATATGGGGCAGTGCCTCAATGAGAAAGATCTTAGCTTCTTCAGGATTGATCCTCCTGAAGTTCTTGAAGAGGGTAGTTTTCGCAATTTCGGCAATGGCACCTGCCATTTCAACTCCGGTCGGCCCGCCGCCGATGATAACAAAATTCAAATGCTTCTCGATGTTCTCTAGGCTTTCTAAGCGTTCAGCTTTTTCAAATGAGAGAAGAATTTCTTCACGGATGTCTAAGGCATCCGTAACAGTTTTGAGTCCAGGTGCATAGGCCTCCCATTCATCTTTGCCGAAATAAGAGTGCATCGCTCCCGTCGAAATCACAATGGAGTCATAGGCTATCTTCTCACCATTGCCTAAGGTCACATAGCGGTTTTCTTTATCGATTTTGATAACTTCTCCCATAATGACTGTCGTGTTTTCTTGCTTGCGCAAGATCTCACGGATGGGGATTGCAATCGATCCAGGTGAAAGGGCTGCAGTCGCCACTTGATATAACAGAGGTTGGAAGAGATGGTGGTTTTTTTTGTCGATGAGCAAGATCTCAAAGTCAGATTTTTTCAGTGCCTTTGCGCAATTCAAGCCGCCGAAGCCGCCTCCAACAATGATCAATTTTTTTTTAGCCATTGTAACTCTCATTTTATCTCGATCATAGTAAAGCTGGAAAATTGAGACCAATTAAAAAAATCGAGAACGGGAATAGGAACTGGGTACGAAAGGGAGAATCGGGCACGCACACGGGTACGGGCTCGGGCACGAAGAAGATTAAGATATAGAAAAATCTTTTCCCTAATCCGATTCGTGTCCGTGCCCGTATCCGTGTGCGTGCCCGATTCTTCTCTTCTAATCTATCTTCTTACTTCTTGGTTCTGGATTTGAGAGCTTGAATTCTTTGAAAGATCTTTTCCCAAATCCAATTGTGCCCGTGTGCGTGCCCGTTCTTGGTCTTCACTAGAAATCTGACTTGGGAAAAATACTTCCTCTGCATACAATACACGATAATTAAGGTGCTATGGTTCGCCTTTGCAGATAGGTTCATGGACGAAAATAATTATTCCGTAAATGAGTTTTACGAAAAATTCGGTTCAATTTTAGGTTTTGAATCTATCGCAGGTAAAAAAGGCCTGAAACGAATTATTCGACATCCGCAGGTGCATCGACCTGGATTAAGCCTTACTGGATATTTAAAAAACTTTGCCAGTCAACGATTTATCGTGTTCGGCAAAGTTGAAATCGCCTATCTTAAAGATTTAGATCAAGAGACGCGCACAGAAAGATTGCGCAATATTATTACTTCTAGAACGCCAGCTGTTATTGTTGCGCGAAGGTATTTGCCACCAAAAGAGCTCATTAAGGTATGTGAGCAAGACGATGTTCCTCTTTTCCGTTCTTCCATGACAACAATGAACCTCATCAGCAAGATGACGTTTATTCTGAATGAAGAGTTCTCACCCATCATGACTTGCCATGGTACTCTTGTAGAGGCTTTTGGTGTTGGTGTGTTGATCCAAGGGGACTCATCTGTTGGGAAAAGTGAAGCTGCTTTAGGATTAATTGAGAGAGGACATAGACTAATCTCTGATGATATGGTCCGCATCCGAGTGCGCGAAAGTTCATATTTAGAAGGGTCCGGACCAGAACTTACACGCCATTTAATGGAGATCCGTGG
>JBGAFY010000079.1:0-7438 GCA_044226975.1 Rhabdochlamydiaceae bacterium | reverse complement strand
CTGCACCACAACCGACTTCGAGGATGTCGCACGGCCTTGGAAATCTCTTTGTAATTTCTTCTTGAATCCAGGGAATCCTAAGATTGTTTTCTGCTCTTAGCAAAGCTATGGGATGATCATTAGCGTGCAACCAACGATCTTCTAAATCTTCATAAAAATCGTTATTGATGAGCGCGGTCTTTTTTTGCATAGATTATGTTCCAATAGACGATTTGATAAATAAAAAACATAAAAACGGCGCCTAGTTGACCCCAAACAAAAGTCTTAAGCATCGTGGCTTCTTTGAGCCATATGAGCAGCCAATTCATTTCGGGGGCAGCTGACCATGCACCCCACATCATGCCAACAGCAGAAAGGAGGATTGGATGGTTGATAAACAATAGAGCATGTACCCAGTGTTCAGCAGCTGGGCAATGGTGTTTGTGTACAAACTCATCTTTTGTGACCAAAATGCAAGAAATTGCAGCAATGACCAGATATCCTTTCAACGCCGCCATAGAAAATGGTATCATTAGAACATACGCAAAACAGACTAGCACTGAAAAGGTATCGATCGGATGTCCAATTCGCTCCCATCTGGGCAGTCCTCGTTTTATATGGAAATGCCCTTCATCCCAGGCAATGGCCACAGCTTGAACTAGAAAGGGGATGAAAATTAACCAGCTATTTATCATTTCGTCCTCTCAAAAATTGAGCCAAATAGTGTGAGTCCGGGGCCAAAAGCCAAGCTGACAATTAGAGTGCCGTTGGGAATAGAATCATCTTTTACAATTTTTTCCCAAATATGCGGAAGTGTTGCTGATGACATATTACCCATACCGGAAAGAACTTCGCGACTTAAAATTGTTTGCGCGTTGTCTAACTCTAACCAATTTTGAATGCTATCTATGATCTTCGGTCCCCCTGGATGGATCGCAAATATTGCTTTACTCCTCAGTTCGTTGAAGGTCATACCGATCTTTTTTGTCAATGTATTGATAAATTCTGGCAAAGCATTTGCAATATGCGTAGGCACATCAAGAGAAAGGCTCATTCCATTCCCCAATCTGCACAATGCCACTGCATGCATTTTTCTGTGTCAGTAATCACTTGTTCTGCAATCGCTAGAACGTGTAAGGAAGGATGCTCAGGCTTGTCAACCATTGAATAACGAATAAAGCCATCTCCAAACAAACTCTGGATCACAGTTGTTCTTTCGTATGCACTATGGGGTTCAAATGCAAGCTGCATATTTCAGTATGCACAATATCAATAGGAGAAGCATGTGAAGGCAATAGTCCTGCTGCAATCCGAATTGCAGGCAACGATGCATAACATCCCATATGATAGGCATGAGTAATGGAAGTAGCAGCTTTTCTTTTGGCAACAAGTTTTTGGACTGCGCTAGGTGCCGCATACCCTGTGCAAGTCACATGGATTAAATGGGAGGGGAGTGGAGTGGAGGGAGGATATAGCTTTTCTAAAATTTCTGCAGAAGATTCAGCAAAATAAGAACAGCGCTTACTATGGCCATGGCCAGAAGGGCCATGATTGAAATTGAATATCTCCATCTCTTCCCAATTCTCATGCAATATATCAGGAAAATGGATCCCTCTTTTTTGTATTTTTCCCTTCCCAGAACCTACACGGAGCAAGATTGCAAGCAACTCGCGATCAAAATGGGGATCCTGAGCTTTACTTCCGCCTGCACGTGATTCAGCATGGACATGAGCATGGGCGATCCAATGCAAAATATCTTCTTGCTGGCATTCTTGATTAGGTCGAATGTGAGAAAAATGCGTCAGATAGCAAGCCATCAATCCATCCACCTAAATAAAAATCATAAAAATGCCCATGATGACCAACACCCAACCGAAATAACGGTAGAACTTATCTTTGGAGAGCTTCTTGCCCATTTGCACGCCCTTTGGAGCAGCAAAAAATGAAACTAGCCCTAAAATGAAAAAAGCTGTGATATTCACATATCCTAAGTTACCGGGGTACGGCATCGCTTCCAGTCCAACTAAAAAGTAGGAAATCGCACCTATGCAAGTTGTGATAAGAGTCATGGCTGATGATGTCCCTGCTGCTGTCTGCGTGGGATATCGATAATGAGTAAGGACTGGAACGCTCAATGCGCCTCCTCCTATACCTAGTAAGTTAGAAATAAAACCAATACATGCTCCAATGGCATTCCATGCCAATTTTTTTGGTGATGCCCCAGCCAATTTAGGTTTTGGCATTTTTCTAATAAACCTGACACCCAATATTATAAGAAAGATACCAAAGAAAATTTCCAAGATAACTCCTGAAAGCAGGTGGGCTACGACAGCCCCCAAAAGAGAGCCTAATATAATCCCTGGAATGATAGTCCTGATTAAAATCCAACGCACACAATGATGTTTATGCTGTGTCCATGCTGCCGAAAAGGAATTGAAAACCATTGCAGCTAGAGAAGTTCCTATAGCTGTTTGTACGATGATAGCTTTAGGAAAGTCCAATAAATGAACACAAATAAAAGAGCGGGAACAGTGATCACACCACCGCCTATCCCAAATATCCCTGCGAGAATACCGCGCAATAACCAAAAATAACATAAAAAGGACATGGCAATAGCCGTTAACATGAAATGTCCCTACTTTAGATGTTGAGTCACGATTCGGTATACTTTTACCAGACCAGGGCGTTTTTCCTAATTTTTCCTTACAAAAAATCGACAGAATTTGAATCCGTTAACAGTCTCTAAGGTTCGCGCACTAGTCTGGTATAACTGAGAACTGGCAAAACCTTCAAACAAAAAATATTAGATTTTTTATACAAAAATCAGCTTTGATTCAGAAACAACGAGAAGATAAGAACATGTCCCGAATAGATGGCCTACCCTCTCCGAGCAACTGGTATCCCAAGTCTTCTTCTAAAGAAGTCAAAAAGGATAAAGTTGCTCTCATGGTTATCCCACGTTTTGTATCAATCAACAAATTGCAAATAAAAAAATCAGCACCATCATTAACTCGCTCTCGTAAAGTCTTCCCACTGTTGATGCCGTCAAAGCGCATCGAGTCTTCCTTACCAAAAAAGACAGAAGGAAGGTTGATTGCACCACCAGCAAAAGAAGAAGAGGCCAAGGGTGGATCAGGCTTTAAAAGGAAAGCTTCGTTACCTGGAAAAGGATTTACGTCAAAACAGCTCCAGCAATTGATCAGAATTGTTAAAGTAGCAAGCAATACCCTTGAAAAAAATAAAAATGAAAAAATAACCCCTCAAACTTTTGTCAGTAGAATAAAGAGCTTGCACAAAGACGTTGAAGAACTACGCAATGAACTAAAAACAATTATGAATGAAGGGGCATCGACAACTCGAATAAAAAGGGGACAGAGCTGTTGAATAACTTCAAGGCGCTTTCTCCCAAAGAGAAGCGCAATATGCTCATGCCCTCTGATAAAAAAGCCTCTGCCTTGAATCAATTTAAAATGTTGGAACATAGCTTTAAACAAGCAAAGACAACTCTCTTGCCCCTATAGAAAATAAAATTGGGGGCACAAAAAAATCTAAGACAAAAAAAGAGAAAAACAGTTCCAAATGGTCCTAATTCCTAAAGGGCCATTGATACAGGACAATAAAACAATTGAAGTAGAGGAATTTGCAGTGATGGGACGCCCGTTGTCCACGACCAATTCGCTTTCTTTCTCACTGAATTGATCAAGATAGGCTCAGCAAAGATTGCAAAAAATGGCATATCATGGGGACTAAAAGAGCTTCTTTGTAAAACGTTTCCTGCAGATCGTTTAAGCCAACTTCAAATTGACTGTAAAAAGGACGACCTTCGGATCGAAGCATTACCTGGGACCGAACTGCATCCAGTTGTTTGTGTGACATATCGGGGAGCGTTGGGGTTTTGCTTGAATACGGATATCAACTCCCTTCAGAGACGGAGTGGGAAAGAGCTGCTGCAATGGATCCTAAAAATAGGAAAAAGAAATATGAGTTTGGATGCGGTACAGATGTTATAGACCCTAGTTATGCAAATTATGCGGAAGCCCCTTATCAGAAAAAAATGGGCAACCTCTCTAAACCTGTTGGATTTTTTAATGGCAAAAACTCTTACTCTAAAGACAAGCGTCGTTATCAATCTAAAAACGCAACAAGTCCTTTTGGATGTTATGACATGTGCGGAAATGCCTATTGTTGGACTGAAACATGGTCTAATAATGACAAAGTTCAGAAGATCACAAAAGGTGGGAGCTACGCCGCCTCTTTAAATGACCTGAAAGTCTCTTCGCGACGTCCCTTAAAGCTTGATGAGGCAGATGGTTTTACAAGTTTTCGCGTAATAAAGAGGAAAGAATATGTCTGAAGGCATAGGTCCAAGGCGTCGCAATGAAGATTGGAAACGCTATGGTAAGCGTACCTTCCAAAGACAGCAAAACCGTTCATAAAACCATCCTTATTGTCACTCCTCGTTTTCTTTTGTTAATGAGAGTCTCTACTCCCTCTAAGCACCTGAATCCCCATAGGTTCGAAGTGAAATACCTTCTAATACTCTTTCTGAAAAGAATTTAATTGAGCCAAGAGATGAGCAAAAATCGCTTCCATCAATGTCTAAGAAACCACTTGTAGAAGACCAAAAACCCCTCCAAATACCTGTTGAAGAGAAAAAAGAAGAAGCAAAAGTTGATGAAAGTCAAAGCAAAAATTAACACAATCTTCTGATAAACTGCCCAATGCTTCTCAAGGATCTCCTAAGCCAAAAGGAAATGATCAAAATGTGAAGCAAACTCCACAAAGCTTTCTTCAGTCGGCAAAGAGGAGAGAACAGAGATAGCTCACTGTTTAAAGAAGGAATGTCATCTAAGAACAGGGGGTTTTCACTAACGCAAATGACCCTTCTCATTAAAAATGCTAAGCTCGTAGGCAATTCCTTAGTGGAAAAACAAAAAAGCATGCCTACAAAGGGATCGCCTGAATCTTTTGTCAACAAGCTTAGTGATTTACACAAAGAGATAGAGCAAATGCGCAATGTTTTGAAACAAAACTTTGTAGCAAAACAAAATCAGCAATCAGCTTCTTAAAGAGGGCGCAAAGATCATTAAAAACTATAATTCACTGTCTCCAGAAAAAAACAGGGGCATGCTCGCCCCTGCATTTAAGGGAAATTCTAGTCAAACAATTTAAAGAGCTAAACAAAAATTCGAAACCTTCAAACAGTCTCCGTTGGCCAAAACTCTGGAAACAACACAAGAAAAGACGGGGGTAAAAGCCTCTTTAGTAAGAACTGAAGTGAGTAAAACAGATAAAGATAATCCACCTTCAGTTTCCGCAGCTAACAGACACCCTCAAAATCAAGAGCGTGAACGAGTTCCCATTATCCTCCGCACTCAAAATGAGCTTGTCCAGAAAATGCTAGTAGCGCAACAGCAAATACAGGCAAAAGCAATACCTATTCCTCTTAACAACATTATGGTCATGTTTCCACTGAAACAAACATCAACTCATTCTCAGTCTAAAGAAAAACGTCGACTTTCTCAAAATGAGGAGGGAGAGGAAGAGCAAGAGACCGGGGAAGGGGAAAACAATCAGATGCAAATGGCCCTCATTCCTAAAGGTCCGCTTATTTTAGGCAGACATATTATCGAAACCAATCCGTTTCTGATAAGCATAACGCCTATTACCAACCTTCAATATGCCCAATGGTTGACAGAGCAACTCAAAAAAAAGAAAATAAAAATTAAGTCGAACGGAGAGATCATCGGCTATGAGGGGCAACTTTTCTGCAATACGCAAGCATCAGATTCTCTAAGCCAAATTCACATTAACGCTAGCAAGGGCAATGTTCGTATACAGGCTGTATTGGGAAAAGAGCTCCATCCTGTTGTGTGTGTGTCTTTTCATGGAGCTAATGCCTATTGCCAAGCAAATGGTTTCTCACTTCCAACCGAGATCCAATGGGAAAGAGCTGCTGGCATGGACGCCGAAAATATAAAGAAAAAATACCGCTATGGCTGCAGTAAAGATGCAATTGATCCCACATGCGCAAACTATTCCCATACTTTATACAAAACTAGTATGGGAAATCTTACAACACCTGTGGCTTTATAATGGAAAATCGGTTTGTTAAAGACGGACGGTCTTATACTTGAAAATGCTATGAGTTCTTTGGTTGTTACGACATGTGTGGGAATGCCAATTGTTGGACGTGCAGTTGGGCTGAAACTGAGAAAAAACACTATATTACAAAAGGTGGAAGTTACTGTAGTTCTATAGATGATGTGACCGTATCCTCTCAACTCACTTTACATCCCGACCAAGCCAATGGCTTCACTAGTTTTCGCGTTATTATAAATATTTGATTTAAAATAATTTATTTATATTATTTATAAAAATAATAATAACTATCAATTTCATGAACAAATTATATCAATTCAATCCATTTCCATTTTTAAAAAATCCCCATCTACAAACGATTTTAAGTTCTGTAATTAATTGGCACCCAAATCCTTCGTCTAATTCGGACTTATTTAAACTTTCTGATGGAGATATTCTCTCTTTAGAGATAACTACCCCTGAAGGATGGAAACAAACGAATCCTACTGTAATCTTAATGCATGGGCTATGCGGCTCTCATGAATCTCCCTATCTCAAACGGATGGCAAGTAAGTTAGCGAATGATCAAATTAGGGCAATTCGCGTCAATTTGAGGGGATGCGGAAGTGGATAGGTCTAGCTAAAAAGGTCTATCACGCTTTAATGTCAGCAATGATTTATTTGAAGTAATAGAAAAAATTAAAGAGACAACCCCCAGTTCTCCTATTATTGTCATAGGGTTCTCTTTAAGCGGCAATATCGCTTTAAAGCTAGCTGGCGAGCTAGGAAATAAGCTTGACCCATACGTGGAGAAAATTATTGCTGTTTGTCCATCTGTGGCACTTGAAGATACTGTCGTCCGTTTTACAAAAACAGGGAAAACCGGACGGATGAAAAAATGTTCCTCAACGCCCTCATCAAATCAGTGTTAACCTACGAGCATTTAAACTCTATATGTGCAAAGAAATTCTGCAAAGAGCTGCAAGACGCTCTTCGAATTCGATGAGATATTTACTGCTCCTTCATGGGGGTTTAAAAATGCGCAGGATTATTATCGAAAGTCTAGTTCATTGTCATTAATTCCAAATATCTCTGTTCCTTGTCATCTTTTATTTGCGAAAGATGATCCTATGATCGATCCTTTACCGGTCCACCACTTATTTTACCTAAAAATATCCAACTCATTGTCACCGAATATGGGGGGCATATATGGGCTTTCTAGGAAATCCTTCCATCGGGGACTTTTATTGGATGGATTCTTTTGCTCCTTTATTGGACACATATTAAGAAAGCCTAGTTTTTATAACAACTTTTAATAAATATTTTATTGCTAGACAATATTCTACTAAATAGGTTTTCATTTTAGTAAAACAGATTG
>JBGAFY010000078.1:0-7948 GCA_044226975.1 Rhabdochlamydiaceae bacterium | reverse complement strand
TATTAATTACTTATATAATATTTACTATTTGTTAATAAATAATTGCTTTTATGTTATAATTAAAATAAAAACAATAATATATTATGTCATTACATATAGATTCTAATACAAAAGCATACACTGCTACACAAGCCACTAAGAATGAAAATTTTAAGGAAAAGAAGAAGTCTTTTTCTCTTATCTCCTTCATTACCAATCTCTTCCTAAAGATCTTTAGTTCTCCTTTGAACTGCTGTGGACGGTCCCGTAGGTCCGCTACCTATCATAATGTAGCTGAAAAAACTAAAAAGCCTGATGAAACATCACCTTTATTGCAAAAGGACTCCAAACAAGAAATCTCATCTACAGATAAAGCCCATAATGACATGCTTATTGCACTTGCTGAGGTGAGTTCAGAAAACACTATTGGTATAACTGATTTTCAAAAAATCTACTCCGTCTTTGAGAAGACCTTAGGTGTTAAATCCGATCATGACAAAATCATTCGAACCACTGAATCTGGAGAAACGCTAGCACGTCCTTTAATGAAAACAACAGCTGGCAAAGTCTTTATTCTTTTCACCAAATGTAACGCTTGCGCCGATGAACTCGTCGGTAAAGGGACTGATAACTCCGTCAAATATGCTTACAACTTAAATGAAAAAACAATTCACGCCATTGGTATCAGCAAAACAAAAAAAACTATAGATAAGGCCCAAGAACAACTTCTTCGCCCAATTGAACTAATGAAAAAACTCGGGGAAAATAATGTTCCAAAGGTTGAAGGGTGTGTCGTTGAAAAAAATACGAAGGGCGTTGGGACAAGACGCTATACAGTCATGGAGTTGTATAAAAGTGGAGCTTTAGTTATTCGAGAAGACAACGTTACAAAACTAGATTCTGCGACGGAACAAATGCTTCAAATCCTTGCAGAATTTGAAAAAAATGGAATAGTCCACTCCGATATTAAATTGCAAAACTTTGTTCATGATCTATCTGTGAGCAAAGACACTGCAAAAGTAAAAGTACGCGCAATCGACCTTGATCGTTCGTTCGGACAAACCACTCAATCAAAAAAAAGTATCGGAACAGTCATATTTTCTGCTCCTGAAGTATTAGTAGACCCTAACAACCAAACTTCTAAAGCAGATGTTTACAGTATGGGGCTCTCTTTGCTCCAGTTGTGGGGATATTGCAACCTGCCAGCACTTTTGTCTTTTTATGTTTCTCATTTGTCGCCGGAACAAAAACAAAGATCCCACTACAAATACATGCGAAAGTAAATGGTGTCGATGTCAACTCCATCAATAATAAAACAGCGAATAAGCTATACCATTACGCCTTGATGCTCTGCATAGTTTCATGGTTTAAACCTGACACAAATGATGCGTTAGGACAGCTATTGTCTCGAGCAGTACATCCGATGTCATCTTTGCGACCTACAGCGCAGAGAGTTTCATGAAGAGTATATGAAAATCAAAGAAAGCAACATTAAGTACCAAAGAAAAAAGAAGCTGAAAAGGCGATGGGAAACAATTTTAAGAAGCAGTCGTTTCAGCCTGAATTTGATCTCAATTTTAAATTTTTTGAGCAAGCCTTAAGGGCCAAATTGCCTATAAAGAAGGACTAAGCTGCGGGATAACGACAATATCCTCATGCACTTTGACGCGCAAGATCTGCTGGATCGCTGACAGTGTTGATCCAGTGGATGAGTAGCAAGTTGTGCACGCGCCTTGATACGCAATCAGAATTTCCCTTTCATTGGCAATATCGACAATCTTTACACCGCCTGCATCGAGTTCAACGTACGGGCGGATATCCGTTTCGACCACACTTTCTATAATCGCAATTTTCTTCACTTTGTCCATCTCCAGCCAGCCTGGGTAGAGGGACTCTCCACTTTCTAGGGAGTGTTCGTGCATTTGCTCTGGAGGCGCTACATAGCCATCAGCAATGGGTATGTCGAGACATTTGTCCGCCGCATCCTCTAAGGCTTCTAAAACAGCATTTAAATGCCCATATGATGAAGGTGGAAATGCAGCCTCTTGTCGTTTATCGCGGAACTCAAGGTCGATGAGGTCGGCCTTAATGCGCCTTGCCTGGTCGTAGTTTTTGCGTAAGACAATGGAGCATACTCCTTCAGCTGCAGCAATGAGGCTTGGGGGACCAAACGCCTGGTATTTGGCATCGGCAATGATCCCATCTTCTAGGTCGACTAAGAGCTCTACCTGAACATGTTCTCCCTTTAGAAGCGTCCCAGATCTTCCCACAACCAGCCGCATCCCAGTGTTAGGGCCTTGCACTCCAAAACTGCCAGCACAATGCGGCTGTTCGATGGATCGGCGGATTTTTTTATTAAAAGTATTCCAGAATAGCGTGTCATACTAAAGATTGTGTGAAGGTTTTAGATTTTGTATAGGCCTCTGCAATGCATTCGACCGCGCGGTCTAGGTAATCAATTGAAATGTGGTACGGGAGGGCAAAGCTTAAAGCGCAATAGGATTGTTCTGGGTTAAAGCCCAGTGAAAGCAAATACTCCGGTAAAGGATTGGTGCTTAGTGCCAATGCTCGCCCATATGCCCATTTTATGGAGATGATAAAGGAGCGTTTGTTGATGAACGCCTGGAAACACGGCAACAGAAACATTGAGCGTCTTTCCACGTCCTGAAACAGAAATCGAACCTCAGGAATTACCTCTGTAAGTTGCTTTTCTACGCGGTTGCGCAAGCGGCATCTCTAAGCTAATGATCGATGTCAAATGTTTTCTCAACGTGAGCAACATGGACATAAAAGTCTGACGGGGCATCTCTTCGCTGGGAATACAAGTTGGACATTCTGTGTGTGCTTTTGCAAGGAGCCCACCACCGCGAAAAGGGTTGCCAGCTAAAAATCCATCCCACGTCAAAAAGTCGATCGCACTGTATGCAAAATGCAGATCGCGTTTTCCTAAAACATACGTTGCATCGACATGAAACAGGACTTCTCTTTCATGGCAGATACGGGCTAGTCTTCAATAGGTTGGACCACGCCAGTCAATCCATCTGCCCAAGGAAGGCTTAAAAGCATGCTGCGCGGTTTGATCTGTTCTTCTAAAATTTGAGGGGTAGACGTCCATTGGAATCTACTGGCAATACACGCCCGACACACCCCTACTTCCTCGAGACGCTTGAAAGCGTCTACTGTCCAACGCCCCCCTTGAGGGATGGTCATTAGCTGTGTTTTTCCTGATTGTCTGACATAATGCATGAAGGTATGCAAAAACACTTGATAAGCTGCATCAGTACCACTTTAAGTGAGATAAGAGAGAGTGTCTTCATTTGCACCAAAAAAGGAGCGGACCTCATTCCACAACGAGACTTCTTTTTCCTGGGACATCTCCTGGTCCATTGGATAGACATCCGTTGCATTTTTGAGGATTTCTTCTAGCGCAAGCAACGCTGGAGGATCTTCATGGGCGTTCAAGTTGCAGTATCCGTCCATCGTCTATAAACCCTTGCTCCACGAGCCATTTTCTGGATCGAAGCTATAAATGAGAGGATCTCCAGTAGCTATCTCAAGCTCGATGACCTGTTCTTTGGACAGCTTATCTAAGACCATGACAATCGATCTCAATGAGTTGCCATGAGCAGAAATAAACACGTTTTTACCTTGTTTGAGCATTGGGACAATGGCGTTCTCAAAATAAGGGATCGAGCGTGCGGCGGTCATTTCCAAGCTTTCTCCTTCGGGAGGAGCTACATCGTAGCTTCGGCGCCAGATTTTAACTTGCTCATCACTGTATTTTTCTCTTGTCTCTTGTTTGTTCAGCCCCTGCAAACGCCCGTACATTCTTTCGTTGATTTCCCAAGCAACATAAACAGGGATCATATGCCGTTTGACATCTTCGTCGTAGATCTCAGCCCAGTCACGTAGCTTGCTCCCTTTCGGGTGCAGGATGTAAGGAATTTTTTTGCCGTTATGGACGCTCATGGCAATCATGGCCGATTGTTGGGCACGTATCAAGGAGGAGACAAAGATCACATCGATGGGGGTGTCAGCAATTTTTTTACCCGCTGCAAATGCCTCTTCTATCCCTTTGAGACTTAAGGGAATATCTACCCAGCCTGTAAATCGGTTCATGCGGTTCCATTCGGATTCGCCGTGACGTAGTAAAATAAGTTTTGGCTTTGATTGCATAATAAAAACTTCATTTGTGTGCATTAGTCTATTATTTTACCAGATATAGGCATTTAAACGGTAAAGAGGTATACTCTAGCCTCGACTATGTACAATTTTTAGCGAGCAAATCCAAAGGAAGCGATCTGCAAGTTTATTGTTTCTTCGCAAAATACATATTCGAAGACGCTATTAATGAGCGAAGAAGCACTAAATTTGTCAGTGATTCTCTCGTAGATGCTGCTATAAAATTGTATAAAGTAGAGCTAACTTCATTTGAAGGATTTTATGGATAAACCTAATAGACTTAGCAAAGTATTAGCCGCTGCAGGCATTGCCTCTAGACGCGCGTGTGAAGAGCTGATCTTTGAAGGCAAGGTCACGGTCAATGGAGAGATTGTTCGCGTTCCGCAAACTTTTGTCCAAATTGGCGTCGACAGGATCACAGTCAGTGGCAAAATGTTGGTCGAAGAGGAAGAAAAAGTCTATTTCCTTCTAAACAAACCTCATGGATACATCTGCTCTAACTTCCGCGTCGGAACTAAAAAACTCGTCGTCGATCTTTTTCGCGACCTCCCTTATCGATTGTTTACCGTTGGCCGTTTGGACCGCGATACAACTGGCCTATTAATAGTGACAAATGATGGACACTTTGCGCAAAGGGCGATCCACCCCTCTTCCAATATCGTCAAAGAATATGTCTTGAAAACGCAACAAGAGATCATGCACAACCATTTAGCTGCAATCTCAGCTGGAACTTACATCGAGGGAGTTAAAATCCGCCCTGTAAAAGTTTCAAAAGTGCGCAAGGGAACCGTTAAAATTGCTGTGAAAGAAGGTAAAAAACGGGAAGTGCGTCTTTTGGCAGAAAATGCTGGATTGACTGTCTTAGAACTTTGCCGCATCCGTATTGGGGAATTGGTCCTCGGCGACATTCCAGAAGGGATGTACAGACCGATGACAGAACATGAAAAAGCTCTCTTTCTCCCAAAGAACCCTACCAAACAATAGCCAAACATTATATAAGTTTTTCTTCGTAACAACTGAAACTGATTATGCTGAATATCGCCCGTCTCTTTGGTAAATCTCCTTTCGCCCCTCTTCAAACGCACATGAAGAAGGTCGCCAACTGTGTGGATAAGCTCTCTTCTGTCTTTGAAAGGTTGCCAAATTCTGACATGGGGGAGATTGAAAAACTAGTTGCTGAGCTTTGCAATTTAGAACATGAAGCGGACCTTACAAAAAATGATATCCGCAACCACCTGCCAAAAAGTTTATTTCTCCCTATAGATCGGGGGCACTTTTTAGAAATCCTCTCCATCCAAGACAGTATTGCCGACAAGGCCGAAGATATCGGACTGTTGTTGACGTTACGTCCTCTTGAGAACATCATGGATTTTGCTCAAGATCTCCAAATCTTCTATAAAAAAAGCAGTGAAGTCTTTTTAGACGCTAAACAAATCATCGCAGAGATTGAAGAACTGATCGAGTCCTCTTTTGGCGGTATCGAAGCTGAAAAAGTGAAGAGCATGGTAGAACAAGTCGCTTATAAAGAACACGAATGCGATCGTTTACACCGCAGTTTACGCAAACAGCTATTTGTAAAGGGCGAGCAGTTAAATGCCCCCTCCTTTTACCTTTGGCTCAAGCTTTTCGAAGAGATTGCTGAAATCTCTTATCTTTCTGAAAAGCTTGCTAACCGCATCCGCATGGTGCTTGAACTTAAATAATAATTGAGATGGATCCAACAACAGTTCTCACATTTTTAGTCCTTGCAATCGGCTTCTACATGGCGTGGAATATCGGCGCCAATGATGTTTCGAATGCCATGGGGACCTCTGTCGGCTCGGGAGCACTCACTCTACGTCGAGCGGTCATTTTAGCAGCAATACTAGAGTTTGCAGGAGCCTATTTTGTCGGATCCCATGTATCCGAGACAATGCAAAAAGGACTGATCGACACACAGCTCTTTGTTACGCAGCCCCTGATTTTGATCCTTGGCATGTGTGCTGCGCTTCTAGGAACGAGCGTTTGGTTGCAAATCGCTTCATTCTTCGGCTGGCCTGTTTCAACTACTCATGCGATTGTTGGTGCAATTCTCGGTTTTGGAGTCTTTTATGGCGGGGGCGATGTGGTCCAATGGAGCGAAGTTTCCTCTATTGTGGTCAGCTGGATCCTCTCACCTGTTATCAGCGCGATTATTTCATATACCTTCTTCACATTCTTACAGAAAAAAGTCCTCTTTGCCATGAACCCCCTGGAAGCAACGCGAAAGCTCATACCGTGGCTCGTGGGAATTGTATTGATGACGTTTACTTTAAGTTTGATCTTTAATGGTCTTGACAATCTCAACTTGAACTTCACTTTCATAAGCGCTTTAGGACTAGCATGTGCAGTTGGCGTCATTGGTGTGTTTATTGGTTATTTGCTCGTACGCCGTATCCCTCCTTCGATGTCTTGTCCCCTCCCTCTTTCTCACCAACTTCCTCAAAATGTCATCAGCTTAGAAAAAGCGATGAAACACTTACAACGTGTGAGGCTCTCTAGTTATGATGAAACGCACAGCCGCGTTTCTGAGTTGCTTAATGAAGTAAAAGACCTTACTCAAAAAATGCGTAGTGAGACCAGTTTTTTTGAAAGGACATCAGATTATAGCCATGCGGAAAAGCTTTTTGCTTATTTGCAAATCATGAGCGCCTGTTTTGTCGCCTTCGCCCATGGCGCCAATGACGTAGCAAACGCAATCGGCCCCGTAGCTGCTGTGATAAACATCCTCAAAAATGGCATGGTCTCTGAAGTCGCTGCGATCCCATCTTGGCTTTTGGCTTTTGGCGGCGCCGGGATAGTGATCGGTCTGGCCACCTGGGGATGGCGCGTGATTGAAACGATAGGTAAAAAAATCACTGAACTTTCTCCTACGAGGGGATTTTGTGCTGAGTTTGGCGCAGCGACAACCATCTTGCTCGCTTCTAAGCTCGGACTACCTATCTCGACCACGCATTGCCTAGTTGGTGCTGTGTTGGGTGTCGGGCTGGCTCGCGGTATCAAAGCTTTAAATCTTAGCATGATCCGAGAGATCATCCTCTCATGGATCGTCACAATCCCTGCCAGTGCGATAATGACGATTTTTTTCTTCTATATCCTCAAGCTCATCTTCGTCCCATAAAGAAAAAGAAAGAATAATTCCATCGGCACAGAGTGAAGATGGAGTCACGGAGAACACAGAGAAGAAAGAAGCTGATGGAATTTTTTTATTCCGTATCTCTAACAGCCGGGGTTTTGGCAACGTTCTGTACATGCCATCTGACACTTCTTCACAGACTTACGGAGCAACATTGAATTGGTACAGTATTCGGTATGGCGAATTATCTTTGGAAGCGCCTCAAGCCAATCCGTCCTCAAATTTAATGCTGGGATCCTCATCGCTTCTATCCCTTGTTTCTTAAGTGGGGGCAGGTACTGGTGTTCTATCTCAAACAGGGTCTCTACATGATCTGAGGTAAAGCTTAAAGGAGCCACGAGCACTTTTTTCCTCCCTTGAGTCCACTGAGATGCGTCTGCACAAAGCTCCTTTGTATAAGGTTTGGTCCAGACATCTTTGCCAAATTGGGATTGGTAGGACAATACTGAGATTGCTTTAGGAAAAGCTTGTGCAATCTTTGCAAATGCTGACTGGCATTCCCAGGTATAAGAATCTCCGGTACACACAAACTTCTTAGGCAGTCCATGCGCAGAAAATAAGATCACTACCTCATCTTCATTTATTCCATTTTCTTTCAATGTGTCTTTGATCACATTTTGAAAACTAGTGAGA
>JBGAFY010000077.1:0-6662 GCA_044226975.1 Rhabdochlamydiaceae bacterium | reverse complement strand
GTGGACCTCGGTCTGGAATCGGTTGATAAACTCAGGATCCTCTGAGAGCTCTGCAGGAAATACCTTGATCACGCAAGGGGTTTTTAAAAAGCGGTGCTCCGCTGAGTAAACAGCCCCAAACGGGCCTTTCCCAAGCTCTTTTGTAATCGTGTAATCGCCGATAGCTATCATCACAACCTCATAAATTCGCTATTGCATTGAGGATCTCTTCTTTACCTACAACGGGTTTTGAACAAGCATCTCCCCGGCAGATATAAATCACTGTCTTTCCGTCTTGAACACCAGTTTTTTGCAAGTGGGGCAAAAGCTTTTCTATTTCTTGATCCCCTGCATCTTTCCACACAATGCATAAATGAGGAGAAAAGTGGCTTTTTAAGGCCTCTTCGATATCGCTTTTCATCTCCCCTTGCTGATTTAACGCTACTACCAGTGTCGGTGCATTTTTGTCGAGATAACGATTCAAAGAGAGCAAGTGGTAACATGCGCCTGGCGGATAAGCTTCGATATATTCTTTGGCAGCTTTCAGGATATCTTCCGCTTGATCAAGATATCCGCTTTCTCCAGTAAATTGAAACAACCTTATCAAATTCTCGGCATGGACAGCATTGCTTGAAGGTTCTGCACCATCATAAAAATCACATTTGCGCAACAGGACAGCATTTTCTTCAGCTGTCTGAAAGAAGGCGCCTGAAGGATTTTTAAAGTGCACGCGTAAGTACTCTGAGAGCTGGACAGCCCAGGCAAGCCACTGTGACCCTAAGTGCATTTCAAACAAAGTCAATAAGGCCCGTATCAAAAAGACATAGTCATCTAAAACTGCAGCAAAGCGCGACTCTTGATCGCGATAACGATGTAAAAGCACCCCATCCACAAATAGATGGCTTTTAATAAATTCGGCTGCTTTAAGAGCTACGTGAGAATATTCCGATTTTCCACAGTAAAATCCAGCGCGAGCATAGGTGTCGATCATCAGTCCATTCCAAGAAGTCAGGATCTTGTCGTCTTTAAAAGGACGGTTCCTTTTGGAACGGCTGGCAAACAAAATACTGCGCATCCCCTGCAGTTTGGCGTGGAGTTCCAAAGGAGAAAGACTATTTTTCTCAGCAAATTCCTCTAAAGAGAGCGGCAAATAGAGCACATTGCGCCCGCTAAAATTCCCTTCTTTGGTCACACCATAAAATTTGCAAAACAGGTCAGCATCTTCTTTCGGCAGAGTTTCATGTACTTGGTCCCAAGTCCAGGTATAGTAAGCCCCTTCTTTGCCATCAGAATCGGCATCTTCAGCAGAATAAAATCCTCCATCGGGAGACAATAGATCTCTTATGACATATCCCAAGATTTCTTCAACAACTGTGCGATAATGCGGATTATGCGTATAGCGCCAAGCATCGAGATATGCGTTGGCAAGGATTGCATTATCATAAGCCATCTTCTCAAAATGCGGGACCATCCAATGTTCATCGACGCTGTAACGAGAAAATCCCCCTCCAAGATGGTCATAGATCCCACCGCGATGCATCATGTCCAAGGTCAACTGGACAAAGAACAGAGTGCGGCTATCTTTGTGGACCTTTGAATAGTTCATGAGAAAATTCGATTGGTAGCCTAAGGGGAATTTAGGAGTACCTCGGATACCACCGTAAATTGGATCAGCAATTTCTAGCAGAGGTTGGATGGCCAAATTAAGATGGTCGATCGTCGGCATATCAGTACCGACAGATGGCTTTGCTTTTGCTAGCACTTCAACAAGTTTATCCGCTTGTTCTACAAGGAGCGCACGGTCTGGACTATTCCAGATCGTCTTGATGTGCTCGATAAATTCATCCATTCCCATTGACCCGCGGCGATTATTAGGAGGTAAATAAGTCATCGCGAAAAAGGGTTTTTTGTCTGCTGTCAATACTAGATTGAGAGGCCAACCGCCTGGAGTGGACATTAATACTTGGGCGAGTTCCATGTAGACATTATCGACCTCGGGCCGTTCTTCCCTGTCCACTTTAATATTGATAAACGCATCGTTGAGCAGTTTTGCGATCTCTACATTCTCGAAAGATTCTTTCTCCATGACATGGCACCAATGGCATGTAGCAAATCCGATCGAAAGAAAAATCGGTTTGTCCTGAGCTTTTGCCGCTTCAAATGCTTCTTCACCCCATGAATACCAATCGACGGGATTATGGGCATGCTGAAGCAAATACGGTGATTTCTCGCGTATTAAGCGATTGGTGTGCTGGGAACCGTCCATATGACTCGTTGTTTAGAGAATGCCTACATACTTGGCCAAATACCATGCCAGTACAAGAACTAAAGCCGCAACACTGGCCCAAATCAAGTTTGGCAGCCACTTGACTCCGCCGCCCATGCTTCCACGCACTTCTAAAGTTCCAATTCCATAAGTGAACTCATGTTTTTCTGGAGGCATACGGAAAGCGATGGGATGTTCACGGATCATTTTCTCTGCGTCAAAACCGAGAAAAGCGGCATATTGTTTAAAAAAACCTACGGCGTATACGCCTGAAATGAACTGTTGGATCATTCCTTCTTCTATTGCTTCGAGATAGCCTGTGCGTATCGATGTCGCATTTTCGATCTCTTTCAAAGTGAGATTTAACTCTTTGCGCCTGGTTTTAAGCAAAGAACCAATGCGCTTGATCTCATCGTTCATAAAATTCTCCCGTGGACGCGCAACACTGCACGCGTGCTCTTTTGGATTGAAAATACCCTAAACGCTATTTTCGTGGTAAAAATTCCACGCCTTTCGGAAGATGTTTTGAGTCTTAAGAACATAAACATGTTTTTACACAGAGAGAGAAGAGACACAGAGTTCACGAGAAAAATATTTTTTTTGCTATAGCAAAAAAAGGACAATATGGAAAATTCATTAACAGAGAAAATTATCGGAGCTGCTATAGAAGTTCATCGACATCTTGGTCCAGGCCTTTTAGAATCAACATATGAGAGATGTCTTGCACGTGAGTTTGAGTTTAGAAAAATTGCATTTGAACGACAAAAAGCATGTCCATTAACTTACAAAGGATTATTGATAGAAGAAGGATATCGAATAGATTTTATTATTAGAAAAAGAAGTAATTGTAGAAATAAAATCGTTGATAATTTTTCAAAAGTTCATAGTAACTTTTTTACTTATCTTCGTCTTCTTAAGATTCGATCTGGACTTTTATTGAATTTCAACACAGCAGTACTAAAAGCGGGAATAAAAAGACTTAGTTTATGAACCTATACCGATAAAGGCTATCTTTTATTTTTTTGCTCTCGCAAAAAATGCATGCCTCTCTGTGTCTCATCCTCTCTGTGTAAATATATTTTTTTTGTTCATAGACCCTAGTAAATTTAAAAAGATGAAAATTTGAATGGCCTATACTATGATGAAGTTATGAAAGAAAAATCATCCGTTTTCACTGCTGAAATTTCCTTAGAGCTAGCAAGCAAGCTCCGCCACGACCTTGACGAACAGGGCTTCCAATTCACCCAACCCGCCTACACGGTTTTTTCTGCCCAGAAAAAAGGTGTCACCTGCGCGCTCTATACATCCGGCAAGCTCGTCGTTCAAGGTAAAAACAAAGACGAGTTCCTCCGTTTTTATTTAGAACCAGAAATCCTCCTCAACCTTAACTATTCATACCCCGAGGCCAATATTGACATGGCTGGCAGGATCGGCATCGATGAATCTGGAAAAGGTGATTTCTTTGGTCCTTTGTGCATTGCTGGGGTCTATGCCGAAGGCGATGGCATCAAACAACTGCTCTCTTTAGGAGTCAAAGACAGCAAAAAGCTTACAGATGCAACATCATTGGACCTCAGTCAGAAGATCCGCAAGCAATTCCCCCATTCCATTATCCGCATCTCTCCTGCTAAATATAACTCTCTCTATGCTGAATTTCATAACTTGAATTCCCTTCTTGCATGGGGACACGCGACTGCAATTTCCGAACTCGTAGAAAAGACGCAGTGTCGCCGTGTGATTATTGACCAATTTGCCGATGAAAGAGTCGTGCTCAAAGCATTAGAGCGCAAAAAACTCGCTTCTATCGATATCACCCAGCGCCACAGAGCTGAGAGCGACCCCATTGTTGCTGCAGCTTCCATTTTGGCGCGGGCAGCTTTTTTAGAAGGGCTCAAACAATTAGGAGATCGTATCGGACGGACATTGCCTAAAGGTGCTTCAAAAGAAGTCCAAGAAGTTGGGCGTGCGATATTAGCTGCAAAAGGCCCCGAGATATTCCCAGAAATTTGCAAAACACACTTTAAGACATATCAAGAAATCTTAAATCATGCTTAAGTCACTGACAATTAATAATCTACTTTTGATCGAAAAATGCCACATCTCTTTTGAAAATGGGTTTAGTGCTGTGACGGGAGAAACCGGAGCTGGCAAGACAGCGTTGATCCGTTCTATTGATTTATGCCTTGGTGCCAGAGCTGACACTCAGTCCATCCGCAATGGCGCATTGAAGGCAACTGTGACGGCAGAATTTGAATGCGAGTTTTCCCCTTCTTTCAAAAACACCCTTTCTGAGATAGGGATCCCATTTGATCCCAAAGAAACATTCAACATCCGGCGTGAGATCACAAGCGATGGCCGCAGCCGTTGCCAGATCAACTCAACTCCTTGCAATGTGCACGATCTGCAGAAAGTGGGTGAACACTTGATCGCCATCGTCAGCCAACAAGAGAACCAATCACTGAAAACAAGCGATGCAGGGCGAGAATACCTCGACTTATTTGCTGAGTCCTCCCTTTTTCTCAAAAAATATCAAACCTTTTGGTACGAAAAACAAATGTTGGAAAAGCAGCTCCAAGATCTCGAGTCCGCTTCTGGAACCAGGCAGCGCGAGCTCGACTTTGCTGAGTTCCAACTCCAAGAGATCATCGATGCTGCAGTCCAAGAGGGAGAAGACGAGGCAATCCAAGCAGAACACGGAAAATTATCCCATTCAGAAACAGCGACATCCAAGTTACAAGAGATCAACGACCTCCTTGACACTTTGCTACCCGGGCTTCTCCGCTGTAAGAACGCTGCCCAAGCAATAGCGCGCCATGAACCTAAGATCGAAGAGCTTCTGCAATTCTTCGAGCAAGGCCGCCTCTATTTAACAGAAGCTAGCCATTTGGCCAATGTACTCATGACGGATTGGGAATTTGATCCTAAACGCTTGGAATATCTCGATGAGCGTCTGCAGGTCCTGCATAAAATTCAAAGTAAGTATGGCAAAACCTTTGCAGAAATCCAGATCCACAAATTAGCTTTGCAAGATAAAATCGCTACGCTTGTTTCTTTAGATGAAAACATCTCTGAATGCAGGCTTTCTTTACAAAAGACTGAAAAACAGCTTACCGAAGCTGCGGAAGCCTTAAGCTCCCACCGTTTGCAATTTAAAGAAGCTGCGGAAAAAGCCATTACAGAGCGGTTGAGAGAACTCAACATGGCAAGTGCCTCGATCACGATCCATCATAAGGCTATCCCACTTAACTCCATGGGCAAAGATCACATTGAGCTTTACCTGCAGGCAAGTGCTGGACAAAAGCCCTGCTTGCTAAAAGATGCCAGCGGGGGCGAACTTTCGCGAGTGCTGCTATCTATGCGCACTGCTCTTGCTTCGAATAATCAAATTCCAACCATTATTTTTGATGAAATTGATGCGAATGTCGGTGGCCAGACGGCAGTCAAGATCGCTGAGCAGATGCTCCAGCTATCCCAAGACGTGCAAGTTATCTGCATCACCCATTTTCCCCAAGTTGCCCGTTATGCTGACCACCATCTCCATGTCAATAAACAAGAACATGATGGGATAACGTATGCTGAGGTCAAGGCCCTAGCGGCCGAAGAAAAAGAAATAGAAATAGCGCGCATGCTAGGTGTTTAAAGCCATCGCTTAGTCACTTTCTTTGAGAGAGACATTGAGCGCACGCATCACGCTTTTGACATCTTTAATCCCGATCCCTGGTTCGCTAAACAATAAATAGGATGGTTCCCCTTCAGGTTGGAACTTTCTCCAAAACCTTCTTCTGCGATCGAGATGGAATAATTTCTGAGAAATGTTGAAGACAATCCTAACGATCCATTCTGAAATTTTACCTAGTCCTTGGACCTCTCCCACTCTTTTATTTTGCGACACTCCAAAACTTAAAGATCGGGCCCCTTCATCGCGTAACACATTTAAAGCGGATATGACTAATTGCTCCGTCGTCCCTTTAGGTGCATCCAAAGTTTTCATCAAAAATTGCACCAACCATCCTTGACGCGCTTCCATTTGCTGCAAAATCATTACCCCGACGATTCCTTGCTCATTCTTAGCATAAAACCACCGTTTTCCGATCCTCTCATCAAAAACGCGCATCTGTCCAAAAAAGATCTGAGGCCCTTGACGTCCTTTGATCCAATTTAGGCCGACCTGGCGGATTTTTTCTTCGAGATGAGGATCATCTCCTTTGTATTCTAGGACTTCTAGTTGTGCTCTAGCGGCGAGGTTGACTTTATTGCGCAATCCCCGACTTTTCCGACCTGAAAATGGATTGTTCGAAGGGTTTAGCTGGAGCTCTTCTCCCACTTCCATCAGGGACGAACATATTTTATTGATTGACCACTCTGCAAATGATTTAGAAGCTGTCATATAGACAACATGCCATTCTTGCTCTTTACA
>JBGAFY010000076.1:0-7362 GCA_044226975.1 Rhabdochlamydiaceae bacterium | reverse complement strand
AAAATTAATCATTGATAGCATGTGGGGTATTGTCAAAAAATCTCTTGAACACGACAGTATGAGAAATGACGAGGGATTATCCCTCTTTAGTGATATGATAAAATAAATGGATTCAACTAAAATAAATATTAACACGTTACTTTGCGACCTTGGCAATGTGATCTTGTTCTTCAGCTACGATAAAATGATAGGGCAGATCGCCAAAGCGACAAAGCTCGACGATCAAGCGGTGCGTCATTTGCTTTTTGACAAATCTCTTGCAGTTGCCTATGAGCGCGGAGAAATTGATTCATTAAGTTTGTATCGAAAAATTATCTCTTTATGCGAAGGGGCCCCTTCATACGCTGAATTTTTCTATGCAGTCTCAGATATTTTTACCCCTAATGAAGAAATATATCCCATTTTACACGCTTTGAAAGAAAAAAAAATCAAGCTCATTCTTCTATCAAATACATGTCCTGCCCATTTTGAATTTGCACGGAAAAACTTTCCAATCCTCGATCTGTTCGATGAGTTTGTTCTTTCTTACCGTGTTAAAGCACTAAAACCTGAAAAAGCAATCTATGATCATGCTTTATCTTTGGCCCAGTGCGCACCTGAAAAATGCCTTTATATAGATGACATTCCAGAGTTCACAAATGCAGCTCAAAAATTAGGCATTCATGCTATCACATTCACAAATACCCATGCATTATCCAATGATCTACAATTACTAATATGATTAAAAAGAAACCCAGCGAAAAAAAGCTCCAAGCTACCTATACAAACCTAAGCCGTGTCATCCAACAATTTCTCAAAGGGAAACGGTTTAGCCCAATGGGACAAATAGCCTTATTTGAACGTCTGTCAATTGCAAAAGAATTTATTCCAATCTGTAAAGACATTATCAAGGAACTCGCTTCCAAAGGCCTCATTGAACTTAAAGGAAGAAAAATCTATCTCAAGACTGCCCAGCCTGATGTGATTATCGGGACACTCCGCCTCCATCCTCGAGGCTTTGGCTTCGTCATTCCAGATCACAAAACAGAGCATCCAGACGATATCTTTATCCCCAAACATTTAACAGACAATGCAGTTGATGGCGATCGAGTCGAAGTATGTGTATCTCCAAATGTCTCTGAAAAAGGGCCAGAAGGTAAAATTCTCTCTGTCCTAGAAAGAGGTAGATCACATCTCGCCGGCACTATCTTTGACATCGCCCCAAATGGATCTTACCTCATCCATGCTCCTCTGCTCGGCTCTTCTAAAAAGGTCATTGCACAGCCTGGACAACTTCCAACGCTTCAAAAAGGCGATCGGATTATCATGAAGGTCGACGAGTGGGGAGACCAAACAGTTCCAACCACGGGTGCAGTTTCTCACTGTTTCGGTAATATTCAAGATCCTTCCTGCGATATCGCTGCTGCCATTGAAGAATTTGAGTTACGTGGGTTATTTCCTCAGGCAGTAATCGATGAAGCCTGTGAGTTTGGCACACGGGTCACAAAAAGCGACTTAAAAGGACGCCTCAATTTACAAAAAACATCTTGTGTGACCATCGATCCTGAAACAGCAAGAGACTTTGATGATGCCTTATCAGTAAAAAAAGACCGTAAAGGGCATTACCACCTAAGCGTTCACATCGCTGATGTCGCCCATTATGTAAAACCTGATTCTGCACTCGACCTAGAAGCTTCCCAACGCTGCAACTCCACATATTTTCCTGGAGCTTGCGTCCCGATGCTTCCCGAGCAATTGTCCAACAATCTTTGCAGTTTAAAACCCGATGTAATCCGATTGACACAATCCGTCCTCATGGAATTTGATAAGACCGGGACTCTTATCGAATACAAAATTGCCCGCAGCTACATTAAGAGCAGTAAAAGATTTTCATACGAAGAAGCATTCCTTGTCATCGAAGGCAAAAAGAAAAGCCCACATCGCAAACATCTATTGCTCATGACAGAGCTTTGTCGTTTGCTCAAGAAAAAACGTAACGAAAGAGGCAGCATTGATTTTGCCCTGCCTGAGCTCGTTGTCATCATCGATGAGAAAGGAAACCCTACAGGTGTTAAAACGATTGAATATGATATCACGCACCAAATGGTTGAAGAATTTATGCTCAAAGCCAATGAGATCGTTGCAAAACATCTCGATGATTTGGGTAAGCCTCAGCTGTTCAGAGTTCATGAGGAGCCCGCAGAAGAAAACATCCGTGACTTCCTTAGCTTAGCGCGGAGTTTCGGTTTTATAATCCCTGACAGCCCTACAAAGCAAGATCTCCAAAAACTCTTTGATGAAGCAAAAAAATCTCCATATGTTTCCCAACTATGCGTAGGCTTTATCCGGAGTATGAAGCTCGCTATCTATTCTCCCGAGAACGTCGGACATTATGGACTCTCCTTAGAACACTATTGCCATTTTACCAGCCCCATTCGCCGTTATAGCGATCTAATTACACAAAGGCAGCTGTTTGAAGAAGAGATCGCACTAGAATCATTGAATGCAACTGCAACCCGTTGCTCCGAACAAGAGCGGGTCAGTTTCCGAGCAGAAATGAGCGTTAAAACCCTCAAAAAGCTTAGATTGATCAAAATGCAGTTAGAAGAAGATTCTACTCGTCACTATAAAGCATTTATCACTCGTGTAAAACCATTTGGGATTATCTTTGAGCTTAAAGACCTCTCATTAGAAGGTTTTTTGCATATTTCGGAATTGGAAGATGATTATTTCATTTATCAACAAATGATAGAACAGCTCGTAGGAAGATTCAGCGGTAAAAAACATTTTGTAGGAGAAGAAATTAGCGTCATGATCACTAGTGTTGACCTGATTACCCAAGAAACAAAATGGGAACTTGCTGCTTTGAGCAAAAGAAAACCTAAAAAATCAAGACACCCTAAAAGAACTAAAGAACGACATGGAACTGCTCGCTAAAAATTGTCCAAAGTCGAGATAATACCATTTATCAGAAATAATGTTCACAAGTGCACAGAGGATTTTACTGAGCACCAACGCCTGGAATGAGAGGCCGACTCAATGAGTCGGCCCGAGTGAAGGCGCAGGCGCGCAGGCAAAAGCCATCTGCAATTGTGAATATTATTTCTGATAAATGGTATAATACAATAGACCTCTTCCGAAAGAGGTCTAACAAAACAAGGTCTTTCACTTATGAAAAAATATTTCATCACAGGCCTTATCATTCTCTTGCCCCTTGCTGTGACCATTACCGTTATTGGTTTTATCATCAATTTTCTAACAGGCCCTTTTGTTGGAATGGTCTCATCTCTTTTGACCCATTTTAACATCATCAATCGTGGCTTTTTGTTCTTATCACCTGAACAAGTCATCCGATACGGCAGCCAATTTTTAATCTTATTCTCGCTCTTTATCATTACTGTGGGGCTTGGAATATTAACGCGTTGGTTCTTTATCAATGGCCTTTTAAGGCTGAGTGATAAAATCCTTCATAAGATCCCTATAGTCAATACGGTGTATAAGACTACGCAAGATATCATCAAAACATTGTTTGTTTCGGATAAAAATTCTTTCAAGAATGTCGTCATGGTTCCTTTTCCTCGTCCCGATGTCTATGCCCTTGGATTAATCGCTCGGGAATCTACTACTGTTTGCTCTGATGCCGCGGGCGAAGCTTTAACTTCCGTACTCATCCCTACAACACCGAACCCCACTACAGGCTTTTTTATTAATGTACCCTAAAAAAGACCTGATATTACTCGATATAAACTGAAGATGCTATTAAGTACATCGTCTCTTGCGGTGTGATCGTCCCTGAAGTTCCGACCCTAAAACTCTCACCTCCTACGCAATGAAAAAACATTTTTTAACTGGCCTGATCATCCTTCTTCCCTTTCTTTTGACAGTGATGATCATTTTATATCTCTTTGATATTTTTACTGGCCCGTTTGTAGGTCTTGTCGAAGGGCTGATTATCTCCTACGAAGAAAAACGAGGAATTATCCTCGCGCCAGCCGAGACGTTTTGTTCAATTGATCCAACTGTGTCACAGTATTTATCTTCTTGCTCTTCTTCATTTATGGTCTTGGTTTTTTTGCCCACAAATATTTTTTTAATCTATTGCTTTCATTGACCAATAAACTTTTTTCCAAAGTTCCATTAGTTAGATCTATTTATCGCGTCTCACGAGATTTGACAAAAGCCGTATTTACTCAAGACAGCAAAACCTTTAAAGAAACTGTTGTCGTCCCCTTTCCTGGACATGATACCCATGCACTCGCCTTTGTCACAGGTCCTGTCCCTGATGCAATTCGCAAAGTCATACCAGATGCTGAGTTAACTGTGTTTGTCCCTACTTCTCCCCACCCAATATCAGGGTTCTTATATAGTCTAAAAATTTGTACATCAAGTGGATGTGAGCACAGAAGATGGATTCAAATTTTTATTATCAGCTTGAGCATTATGACACCCCACCTCGACCTCTACAGAGCCTCCTTCAACACCTGAATCTAAAAATCTGTTCTAAAGCCATTTTTTTATCGATTTTTTGGATTTTTTGAGCAATTTTCCTTTTGGTTTATTGAGGGTAATATCAACTTTCATATATAACCTTCAATAAGCCAAAGGAAACAAAAAGTCCAGAAAATCGACAGAATCCGAATCCATTAACAGGATCTTAGGAATTCAATCTTGCAAGATTTTAAATTTGGCATTATAATCACTGCTCAATCTCGAATATCCCTAGGAGAATTCCCATGGTCCGCATTAGTAAACAAGAAGAGCGACGTCAGAAATGCCCTCGCAGAAGAAAAGCCCCTTCTATCAAGACCGGCTCTTTAAAAGATAATCTCCCAAAAGGCTTTAAGCCTCATGCAAATGCCGTTCAAGGCGACGTTTCTGCGTCTTATTTCATCCCGCAGATCCAATAAGGAAGAGGTAAATATGTCAAGACACCCTAGCTACGGAAGAACAAGTAAATCTGCAAAAAAACGCAATGTTCTCAAACGTTTTGAGCGCGTTGATGTGTTACGCCAACTCGGAAAATGGAAAGATGGAGAAAACAAGCGCGTTACCAATCTTCCTAAAACACCAGCATAAAATTTGTTGTTGTTTGGAGTGCGACGTCTTTTCACCGCACCTCAAATAACCTTTTTTCGCAAGCGGCTAAATCCTTTTGCGTAAAGTAAAGGTTCGTCGATTTTCGAGGTTATTTTAGCCGTTTTTCGATTCAAATTGCAGTGGTAATACACGAAAGTTTATATTACCCTTATAATTTAAATTCGAAAGTCGGCGCAAAGGAACTCGAAAGTCGACAGAATCTTAAGTACGCATGAGGTCTAATGACATCCACACGAATTACGATCCATAATCGACAACGAACCGTTCCTATCTCTGCCTCCTCTATCCGCAAGTTAATGCTTCTCTTAGTTGCCGAAAAAGAAGTCATCACTGATTCCATCATTATTTATTTAGTTAGTACAAAGGCAATTGCAGAACTCCATCGTCAATTCTTCAATGACCCATCGCCTACAGACTGCATCACTTTTCCTTTGGATGGACTAAAATACTCACCACTTTCATCGCCTCATATCCTTGGAGAGTTTTTTATTTGTCCTGCCATAGCCAAAGAGTATGCTACAGAACAAGGAATTGATCCTTATCAAGAGCTGACTTTATATTGTATTCATTGTTTCCTCCACCTCTTAGGCTATGATGATATAGCCCCGAACAAGCGGAAGGCCATGCGCAGAGAAGAGAAAAAATTACTTCAACTTGCCATAGAAAAAAAAACTATGGTTAATGGCAAAAATTGCTAAGAGACTGTTAACGGATTCAGGATTCGGCGCTTTTTTGGCCCGCCTTCCTGGCTTAATAACTCCCCCGAAAGCAAATATCTCGCGGCCTTCAGACCCAAAAAGCTGCAGAGTCAAGTTAAAAAATAATTGTCCAAAACTCTGTAAATGCTTTTAATGCTCTATATGAATAACCTCATTCTCCCCCTTTTTTTTCTGTTTGGTGCTTGCGTTGTCGCATCTCTTGGAACCTTGATCCAAAAATTTGGAGAAAGCACGTCTAATCGGCTTATTCAAGAAAACCCGAAACTATTCTATTTCCAAAAAGTGCAAAAATGGTTTTTTGGAGATCGACTACGAGAAAGCTTATGGTTTAACTTTCAATTTGCAAAACATTTGCTCAATATATGTTTTGCCATTACTGGTTTTTTCTTCTTCATTACTCAAGCTCCCTTTGAATCAGCCTTAGCAGAGATCCTTGCAAATCACGATGTATCGATCCATCTTTCTGTATTGGCATTTGCCGCTGCTGCAACGATCGGTATTTCCATTTTTGCTGAATTTATCACAAATATCATCGCTGCAACGAATCCTCGATTTTTTTTCATGTTCTTGGCTCCTTTTGCCTCTTTTTTCCTCACCCTTTGTTCACCTTTAGCACTCGCATTATTCAAGCTCTCTCGCCTCCTCATCCCATCGATCTCTGGAGAAAAGAAGCTCCCTCCTTCATATAAGATGCGCGAAAAGATCCTGGAAATATTAAATGAATCTGAGCTTAGTCATTATCTGGATCCCAATGACCAAAAGCTAATCTTGTCCATGGCTTCTTTCAAAGAAAGAATCGTAAGAGAAGTAATGGTCCCTAGGATCGATGTCTTTAGCCTTCCTATTGAGACAACAGTGGAAGAAGCTGCTGAGAATTTAACAAAAGAAGGGTATAGTCGAATCCCTGTCTATCGAGACAGTGTTGATCACATAGTCGGCGTCTTGATAAGCAAAGATGTGTTCAAAGTCTACACAAACCCTACTTCTAATATAAATCTCAAATCACCAATAGAACAACTCGTAAAACCTATTATTTACTCCCCGGAAACAAAAAAAATCTCCCATCTTTTACAAGATTTTCGTAAAAAACAAATCCACATGGCAATTGTAGTTGATGAGTATGGTGGCACAGAGGGAATTGTAACTATAGAAGATATTTTAGAAGTGCTGGTCGGTGAAATATCCGATGAGTTTGATAGCCAAGAAGAACTTTTATTCGCCTCGATTCCCAGCGGTGGGTGGATGGTAGATGCTCGTATGAGCATTATCGACATCGACGAGGAATTAGGGATCAAAATCCCTCAAGGACCTGAATACGACACCATAGGGGGATATATTTTTCATAAGGCAGGTGCCATTCCCTCTTCAGGCTGGAGACTGCACCATGACGACTTTGATCTAGTTATAGTATCTTCAGATGATCGTTCTATTGACAAGATCCGAATTACTCCAAGGGATCAGATCCTTTGAAAACTTGAACAGCGTCAAAGCCACGGGATTCAACGACAGGCCTTTAGTTACGCAAGAGGTCTATTTTTTAGCAATGGGATTAAAGCAATATTTTGCA
>JBGAFY010000075.1:0-6517 GCA_044226975.1 Rhabdochlamydiaceae bacterium | reverse complement strand
CAATCAAATACTGCTATCCATAATCGCATTCGAGCTCTTTCCCCAAGCCCAGGCGCTTGGTCGACAGTAAATGCATTCTGGTATGTCAAGAGACTTAAAATCAAAGAAGTCAAAATTATTTCTAACAAGCAGGGCCTTCCGGGTGAAAATTTGCGTTGCGAACCCTTTGAATGGATCGTGGCGTGCGGTGAAGGTGCTATCCAACTTTTAGAGGTCCAGCTTGAAGGGAAAAAAAACATGAAAGTGAGCGACTTTCTTAGAGGACTTCAATCTTCCTCCCCTCCTTCATTTAAAGTCATCTGAATTTTAAATAATCTTCTTTATATCTTTTATCCATGCCCAGCCAAATGGAAGTCAAATACATTTATTAACCACCCGCTCGCTTTGCTCCCTAAGAACACAGAGGAAAGAGTCTATACCATCTGGGACAATATCAATGCTGCAGCCTCGATGTCCATCTATGGAATCTTAGGATTTTTCTCTGTGCTCTCTAGGGAGCGAAGCGAGCGAGTTGTAAAATAATTCCTAAAAAATTAATACATTTATGACTGTTTAATGAGTTATTTAAAATACCTTTCTCATAAATTGCCAATTTATTAATTGGTAATAAGCTGTTTAATAAAATAAATCTTATTAAATAAAATAACAAATTTACTGATTCTATTAATTAACTATGCTTTAGTTTTTATTATTAAACAGGTTTTTAATAATCGATTGCATCAGTAACTCAAATTAATCCTGTTCAAAAATCTCAAACATTGTCAAATCTAAACAAGATAGTCCTAATAAAGCGGATTTGGGACAAAACTTTAGGGCATTTGAAAACGCGTGATGAATCTAAGATTTCATGAAACTTGGGTACACTTTATCGATTGGATCAGCTTGCACGCCCAAAAACTTATCCGATGTGTCGACAATTTAAGGCGCATGTTCTCAACTGGAGATAATGTGATCAACCATGCAGCTTTCCAGGCGGTTGTTGGAGTTTAAGGACAACACAGCTACTGCAGCAGAAAAACCGTCTAAAGACAAATTAAAAAATTCTGTGATGTCTGGGCTTGGAATTGCTTCTCCTCTTTCTTATGCAGCAAACCTTTTGCAGGAAGCAAAGGTTGTTAATTTGTCAAGGCAAGCGCTAAGAAATTTGAGTTATTTTAGTAATTCGGCTCTAGTGATACGAACAGGGCACGGATCTATAGAGAAAGCTAAGGAAGTCGTTAAACAAGCAACAGACCTAAGTACTACCGTAAATAAGAAAAAAGTACAAAGCATTTATTATTCAATACATCCTTGGGCCTAGGGGTTAATGGGTCATTTTTGGGCTTAGAATTATTAAGGGTTATCATCTCTTTTAGGCGCAGCAATCGCTCCGCCGATTTTTCCTAGCTTAGGTACAAGTGGATTAGTATGTTCTCCCGGACTATCATAAAGGTCTTGTTTTAAATTAAAGCAAAATAATAATCCGTGTCGGCGACTTTAGAAGTTTCTAGAATTAAACAGATCCTTGTCAGTCTGGGATGAAACCGATTATTTTTGGCCATCGCCAAGGTGTCAAAACTGTTTTAGTGCTGGATCCAAAGCGATCAATTGGATCCGGCCAGCATCCAAATTTTAACTTTCTGCGCTCAACAACGTTCGGCAAATGCTCTATGACGCTAAAAATGTTGTTTCTCTCACAAATGTTCCAGAACGCACCATGAACTTTAGTGAAAGCCTATCACACGCAGGAAAGAGACCTACCTTTACTACGGTGTCAGAAGCAGTTTTGAGCGGCCTGATAGTGTCATCCTTCTTTTTATCGCTTGGAGCAAAACTGTTACGACGAGCGGAGACTCTGTGTTGTTCATGGCACACCTTCAAAAAATTAAAATTATTTAGCAATATTGTTTCCCTAGCTTCAAATGGGAAAACCTCATTCATCAAATCATCTCAAATTTTCAACCAAGTTAAAGATTTAAATGTGATTTCATTTGCACAAAACTCCAATGTAAAAAAACATTTACTCTTCAATGCATCTATTAATTTATATAAGAGCGGATCAACACTAGGGTTGAACATGTTGAGCATAGCCAATCTTATAGGATTTAGAATTGCGCCGCTCATTTTCTTGACCTTGGGTACAGGTTCTTTAGCCGCATCGGTCCTTAGTCATTATCACTATCAAATCGCAATCAAAGCTGAATCGAAAATTTAATCGACTAAAACTTTAAATCGGGATAGGTTCCTATTCTTTGCTTTATATTTAATAAATATTTACAAAATCTTTACGAAAATCTCAATCTCCCAGTATCATCGTAGCTTCTCATTCTTAAAAGGGGGAATTATGTCTTCGTTCGCAGTTTCATCTCTATCTGTAACCCATTCAAATCCACCTGCTCCGCAAGTCGGATTTATCACAAGGTGGAAAAACTACACTTTAGAATACCTCAGAAGCGCTGCAGGTGTTAAAAACTTTGCTAAACTGATTTATATGCCACTCACTTGGGCAGGTAAAATAAGCCCTTTGTCCGGTCGCATGAAACAACTGAGCGGGGTTGGTGAAGATGCAAAGAATTTCGTGTCTGCATTTGAATTCCCCGGATTGGCGAATTCTTTTGCCTCAAACCTATCTAAAGCTGCTGCAAAGCCATCTCTGGGTACGACAACAGAAGCTGTATTTAGTGGCATGCAATTGACATCGCCCATTAACGATGCAACCACTCTTTTGCAAAAAGCCGGTGTCATTAATTTAAAAGATACGACATTACAGACGATGAAAAAAGGCGGTCTTCTTTCACTTGGCCTAGGCACTGGTCGCTCAACGGTTCAGTCTCTTTTTAAAAGCAAAGAAAAATACGATGATTATGTTCAGGCTCAAGGTTCAGCAGATAAAAACACCAAATTCCATGTCTTAGTAAATGAAGGGTTGAATTTAGGAACCATGGCTTCTTACTGTGCACTAGGAACATTGGGATTTGTCAATGCCATTAAACTCTTGCCTGTTGCCGGTTGGGTAACGCTTGCGTCTAATACAAGTGCTTTAGTTTGCACTTTGCTTAAGTATTACCATGGTCGTTTTAACAACATCCCTCAGAAATTTTGATTTCGTGTGCTCGCAAATCAACTTTGCGAGCACTCTTTTCTTAGAGGCTGTCGTTGAATTTTTTAATTTGCGTGACAGTTTATTTTCCGAATAGATCGATTATTTTAACCTCACAAGACTTCATAAAGTCTTGTGAGGTTAAAATAATCGATCTAATTGATACAGAAATCTGCCCCCAAAAAAACTAAAAAAATCAATAACAGTCTCTTAAATGCATTTATGGTTTTTTTTACTTCAATTCAGCCGTCCTTGTTTAAGCCATCGCACGTTCTAATCCATTGCCAAAGCAAAATTGAGAGCGTGAGTTTAATGTATGATTCCTTGTCAACAATAGCTGAAGGTGTGCAGAAAGTTGCGCGCATTCCCAGTCTTATACATGGTTCAGCGAAAGTTAAAGATCATTATGAAACTGGATCGAACCTTTTAGCCTTCGCATCATTGGTAAATGACTGGACCAAATTTATCCATGCGTTAAAGAGTGTTCAAAGGGTAGAAATGGCTTTTTTAAGGAAATGCAATAGAGTTGCTTTAGAGGCTCTTGGATTTTTATATTCTTTTTCTCAAACGTTGATTTTTCTCAACGACAAGCAAGTGTTTTCTCTTTCGAGATCACTCCCTATATGGAATGGGATATATTGGAGCTCCTCTTTGGCAATAGATGCTTGCGACGCAGGAGCTACGTTGAGAGCTGCTTGCAATTCTGAATTAGAAAAAGGTAAGTGCCAACAGAAAAAAAATAACGAAATGCATTGGGCGCGTGTTGGCTTTGTGAAATCTGTATTCTCAATTTTCGCAACGTTATCTGGAGTTGGGGTCGCAATATGTGGCGGTGCTTCGTCATTGTACTTGGGCTTTTTAAAAGGAATTTCACTCGCATGCTCTGGAGTTTATTATCTTTTGAAAAATTATCTCTTTTACTTTAGAACTTCTTAAAGAGCTTCTACAAAATTTTACGACAGGCTCTTAGCCATTGAAGCATTCGCTTCAAAATGTTAAATTTTTTGCGCTATACCAAGCTATCGGAAAAGTTCTACACAAGATGCGTTTATCATTGCAGAATGCGAATAACTTTCATTCCGCGCTCTATCAAAGCGCGCAGCCGATAATGCATACGGCGCCAACTCTGAAATTCTCCAAGCACTATATTGATGCTTTGCCTTCTTCAATTTCTTCTATCCCTAGGAATTTTTCTTATTCGTTGCTTACAGTCGGAAATGGGGCGGGAGGCGTGTGGGTTGGGATTTTTATGTTGGCCGTTTCTATTCATCAATTCGCAACGAGCTCTCTAAAATTATTTAAATCGAAACCAGCGCCTGGCCCAATGCTGCCCTCCGATTCTTATTACCGGCAAATTGATGTGGTGATTCAAGGAGTTTCTTTATTCAACGCTGCTGCTTTCATTATGAAGTCAGCAACGGGAGATACCTTGCATCCACCGAACGCTGCCTCTCTGTTCTATGAAAAAGTTTATAGAGTGACAACTGCCTTGCTAGGGATTTTTGTAACTAGGCATTTAATTGAAAAAATCAAAAAATCATCTATAGCGTTGGCTCATTCTCGTAATGATCAAGAGAAGCGGTACTGGCATCAAAGAAAGTTAATGCTTGGAATGCAGTTGGGCTCTTACTCATCAGGCACTGTGTGGGCAGGTGCTGAGCTTGCTTCCATGGCTTTTACTTCAAAAGCGTGGTCATATCTTTCTGGCGGATCATTGGTAGCATCCTTTGTTTTTATGTTTATGTGGTTCTGGTACAAGTCTTCTTTAAAAAAAAATATACCGAAAGTGACTCAAAAATCCGATTTTTGAGTCACTTTCGGTATAAATAGACCTTTTGCATCGATTTTCCACTTAAAATTGCAGAGATTCGTCAATCTTCGTATAGTATCCAATCAATGCGAATCGAAAGTGGCCAGCGTGCTCTCGAAATTCAACGGCGTGTTCTTAATTGCGCAAGAGGTCTAAAAACATGCTCAAGTCAAGGGAATGGGTGAGTGTTTGTGTTGTTATAGCCTTAATGCTTTCCTTGCTCGCTGTGCGCTTAATTAAAGACCTGGCCCTAGACGTTAAGTATGTAAAGCTTGAAGCTGAGGCCAAAAACTCTCAAATTGCGATTTATGTAACGGGCGCAGTTCAAGAATCAGAATTGTACCATGTTCGTCCAGGTGTTACAGTGAAGTCAATATTAGAAAAAGCTAAACTCCTCGATACAGCTGATAAAAAACGGATTCCATTCAAAAAAGTTTTATATTATTCTCAAGAGCTCGTCATCCCTTCAAAAAGTAAGAAAAAAGAGGGGATTTAAAAAAAATGCAAATTTTAGATTGTGTGAAAATCCTGAAATTTGTTAGCCTTTCCGCTTTAGCTTAATCACCTCAGTGCATTGGTTCTCAAAGCATCTGAAAGGCTTAAGCTGTGAGTTTACTTAACACTAAACTCTAAGATCTGTTCGCCCTATAATTTATTAAGTGCGATCTCGTCAATGTGTCGATTAGAGCAAAGAAGCATCGATCGATAGCGAAACCCAAAAAGGTAGACTATGACGCAAAAGTTAATCGGAATCAAAAAAGGGATGACCCGCCTCTTCGACCAAAGTGGCAATCTCGTCGTTTGTACTATCATTTTTGCAGAGCCGAACGTCATTTCTCAAGTTAAGACTAAAGAGACCGACGGATACAACGCTGTACAAATGGCTGCTGGAAAACTTAATGCTGCAAAAGCAAAAAATGTAACTAAACCTTTACAAGGTCATTTCGGCAAGGCCGGAATAGAGCGTCGTCGATATATCTCCGAAGCTCTCGTTCCTAACCCCCAAGAATATGCGCTTGGACAAGAGCTTGATGTGTCAGTGTTTAATGAATGCACTTTTGTCGATGTTTCCGCTGTTTCAAAAGGGAAAGGACATCAGGGTGTTATTAAGCGCCACGGATTTGCTGGAGGCCCAGCAGCTCACGGATCTGGCTTCCATCGACATGGCGGTTCTACTGGGATGCGTTCAACTCCCGGTCGTTGCTTGCCAGGTCAGAAAAAATCCGGACGCATGGGCGCTGACCGCGTTACTGTGCAAAACCTACAAGTCGTGAAAATCGACAAAGATAAAAACCTAATCGTCGTCAAAGGCGCAGTTCCTGGTGCTCGTGGCGGCCTTGTATACGTAACTAAAGCTAAAAAACGCCAAGCTAAGGCTTAAGCCAAAATCGTGTTTGCGAGGAGTGAATTGTGGCTAATTTAAAGAAGTATAATTTAGAAGGTCTCGAGATCGGTCAAATGGAATTTGATGACGCGCTTATTGTCGCCGATGCAAATGCCCAAATGATCAAAGATTATCTCGTGGCAATGCGAACAAATGCTCGTCAGTGGTCTGCGAATACGAAAAGCCGAGATGAAGTATGCCATAGCGGTCAGAAACCGCACCCTCAAAAAGGTACAGGTCGTGC
>JBGAFY010000074.1:0-7402 GCA_044226975.1 Rhabdochlamydiaceae bacterium | reverse complement strand
TTTCTGCAGTCTCCTCTCCTACGTACTTGATCCCTAAGGCAAGGATAAACCGTGCAAGGCTCACATGGCGGGAAGCATCGATGCTCTTGAGGAGGTTTTGAATGGATTTTTCTTTAAATCCCTCGAGTTTCTCAAGATCTTTCTCTTCGAGCAAATAAATATCGGAGACTTTATGGATCAGTTTTTTTGTAAAAAGCTGTTCGACAACTTTCTCACCTAAATGACCAATGTCCATGGCGTCTTTACTCGCGAAATAGACAATGCGCCGCATATTCTTTTCTGGGCATTTAGGATTAGGGCAGCGCACTGCCACTTCTCCTTCAATATGCACGACCTTCGTTTCGCAACAAGGGCATTCTTTGGGCATTTTCCAAGGATGAGAATCTTTCGGCCGGAAGTGTTTATCAACCTCAACGACCTTAGGGATAACATCCCCCCCTTTTTCAATGACAACAGTGTCGTGAACGCGGATATCTTTCCTCTCAACTTCTTCTTGGTTGTGCAGCGTTGCCCTAGCAATCGTGCTCCCAGCCAAAAAAACGGGCTCAAGTTCAGCTACAGGTGTCAAAACACCTGTCCTTCCTACTTGAACGGTGATATCATTGATCTTAGTTTTCGCTTGTTCGGGCGCAAATTTGTAAGCGATGGCAAAACGGGGACTTTTACCAGTTGTGCCCAATGAGTCATGTAATTTTAGTTCATCTACCTTTACAACGATGCCATCGATGTCAAAGGGCATCTTTTTCCGCTCCTTGTGGATCTTGTCTGCAAAGTCCATGATAGCATCAATTGTCACACAGCGTGCAAATTGCCCTTTGTGGAAGCAAGGGAGCCCCAGATCGTGGAGGAACGGATGGATCTCCGTTTGATGTTTGATTCCGGCAGAAGCAAAATCGACGACTCCATAAAACACTGTTGACAGCTTACGGGATACCACCTCTCTTGGGTCGAGGAGCTTTAAAGATCCTGCAGCTGCATTTCTTGGATTGGCCCATGGCTCTTCCCCTTCTTCTTCTGCCCTTTGGTTGAGCTCTTGAAAGACTTCATGGGGCATGAAAACCTCCCCTCTGATCTCGAGGACATCGGGATAAGAGCCTGTCAGTTCAAGAGGCAAAGAGAGGATCGTTTTCATATTTGCTGTGATATCGTCCCCTTTGCGTCCATCGCCACGCGTCACGGCCCTTACGAAAATTCCCTCTTCATAACGGACAGAAACTGCTACGCCATCCATTTTAAGTTCTGAACAGAAGGCGGTATGCTTTCGTTCCAGCAACTTTTCCACGCGCTTAATGAAATCCTCAACTTCTTCACGGCTATAGGTGTTTGCCAAGGACAGCATCGGAGACTCATGCTGCAACTGTTTAAAGCCTCGCGTCAAAGGATCCCCTACGCGTTGGGAAGGAGAGGTCGGCAGTACCCAATCGGGGTGCTCTTTTTCTATCTCAAGGAGTTTTTTATATAGCTGGTCATAATGGTAGTCTGAAATGACAGGGCGACTTTCGACATAGTAGAGTCGATCGTGCTTACGGATTTCTTTGATCAGCTCGAAATATTCTTTTTTAAGAGACATAGTTATTGAAGAAATTCTACCTGAAAAACCATGGTTGCCAAAGGAGCTAGACGAATTGTAAAACCTGAAGTATGTCCTTGAGCATCTTTTTCAATCATCACACTTGGGTTAATTTTGCCCGATCCACCGAATTCTTCTCTATCGCTATTAAATACCTCGGAGATCTTGGTCACGTTTTGTAAGTGCACTCTATAGTCGGAAACATACTCAGGTGTGAAGTTATGGACGTAGGCAAAATATTGTCCATCCCCTTTTCTTAAATAACTGAGAACACAGTTTTTACGGTCAGAGAAATCGATCCATTCAAATTTTTCATGGTTAAAGTCCTCTTTCCAAAGTGCTGGTGACTGGTGATAGAGCGCATTGAGCTGTTTCACACATTCGTGAATTCCCTTATGTCGATCATATTGGAGCAAATGCCATGGGAGCTCATCTCTACAGTTCCATTCATTCCATTGTCCCAGCTCACCGCCCATAAAAAGGAGTTTTTTTCCTGGTTGACACATCATGTAACTGTAAAGAAGTCGTAAGTTAGCAAATTTCTGCCAATCATCTCCTGGCATCTTGGAGAGCAGGCTCGCTTTCCCATGGACAACTTCATCATGAGAAAGTACGAGGATAAATTTCTCAGAGAAAGCATACAGCAAGCCGAATGTGAGATCGTTTTGATGGTGATGTCTGAAAACGGGATCGACATGAAAATAGTGCAGCGTATCGTTCATCCACCCTAAGTTCCACTTAAGGTCAAAAACCTAAACCACCCCATTCCACTGTAGTGACCCCAGGAAACGCGGTCGATTCTTCCGCTATCATAATACAGCCTGGACACTGCTGGTGCGCAACTGAGTTTAGGTGTTTAATAAATTCTATCGATTCTAAATTCTCTCGCCCACCTTGTGGATTAGGGATCCATTGCCCTTGGGCACGTCCATAATCGAGATAAAGCATCGAGGCCACTGCGTCCACACGTAAGCCATCAATGTGCATTTTTTGCAGCCAAAAAAGTGCGCTTGCAATCAAAAAATTTGACACTTCATGGCGACCAATATTAAAGATGTGCGTGCTCCAATGAGGATGAAAACCCTGACGCGGGTCTTCATGTTCGTAAAGAGATGTCCCATCGAATTCTCTTAATGAAAAATCATCGCTTGGGAAATGTGCAGGCACCCAATCGAGGATCACTCCAATTTCATTAAGATGTAAATAGTTCACAAAATATTGAAAGTCATCAGGAGTTCCAAAGCGGCTTGTAGGGGCAAAAAAGCCGGTGACTTGATAGCCCCACGATTCATCGTATGGGTGTTCCGCCACGGGCATGAGCTCAACGTGGGAAAAATGCATCAATTTGCAATAGTCGACCAATTGATGTGCAATCTCTTTATAGTTTAAATAGTCGCCATCTTTTCTTTTCCATGAGCCTAAATGCACTTCATATGCGTTCATTGGTTGAGACTTGACATCTTGCCGTTTCTTCTTTTGCATCCATTCTTCATCCGTCCATGAAAATTGACTCTCCCAAATGACAGAAGCAGTAAGAGGTCTTTTTTCATGCCACAAAGCGTACGGATCTGTCTTCACTTTAATTTGTCCTGAGGGAGTACGGATCTCGAATTTATACTTCTCACCCTTCTTTAACCCTGGGACAAAAAGCTCCCACACTCCAGAGCTTCCCATGCTCCTCATGGGATTCATTCTCCCGTCCCAATGGTTAAAATCTCCAACTAACGAAACGCTTTGAGCAGAAGGCGCCCATACAGCAAACTTAACACCATCGATATCTTGGTGCCGCACGAGCCTTGCACCTAAAATATTAAAGAGCTGATAGTGAACTCCTTTGTTGAACAAATGGGCATCGATATCTCCAAATGTCGGCGTAAAAGCGTAAGGATCATGAGCGAGCAAGCCGTTAGTGTGGTAAATCTGATAATCTTTGGCAGTTGTATGGGCAGGAACTTCTACCTCAAAGATCCCTCTTTGGTCAATGCAGTGGGCATTGACAATATCCTCAAAGAGCTTGAGATGGATCTCTTTTGCACCCGGTCTCCATACACGGATCACTTTTTTTCCATTCTCGAGCTGATGGATGCCAAAAAAATGATGGGGGTCATGAAGATAAGTTTGCAGGGAATTTGAGAGTTGTTGATCCGATTCCATTTCCAGCATCCTCTCCTCCAAAATGTTGAACCTGAAAGTCGATAGTAATTTTTCTTCGAGGTAGGCTCTTCCACCTTAATAATTATTTTTTAGATATTTGAATAGCTCAAAAGTTACATTCAAAATCCAAGGGCATTCGGAAAAACAAGATGAGAAGGATCGACTTACGTCGACAGGATGAACATGATCAAGAGAAATTTTTTTATATCCTCCTTATCCTGCCTATCCTACTTATCTTTTTTTTCCTATAGTCTGCTACTAGCATGTAATTAAAATTCAGAAACAAGAATGTTTGTCGATAAACTCTCGACATTCACGACATGGATAATGGTGGAGTAGGTGGACTAAGTGATCAGAGATCTCACATGCCCGATCAAAAAAACCCATATGTTTAAAACATAGCATCATCCCGAACAGGGATTTGCAATGAAATTGAAAGCTCTTATGTGAGTTCTTACAAAAAGAAGACAGCTCGAAAAGGTCTTCAAAATCGCAGAGAGCCCTATCAAAGTCTCTTAAGATGAGAAAGCACTCTGCACGCCTGATATGCGCTTCACATCTTTTTTCAAATTCATGTTTGGGGATTGTTAATAGAAAATGCGTTTCAAACTCGATCTTCTCTTCAATAGAGAAAAAAGGGGTTACACAATGGTCCCATCCATTACAGAAAAAGAAAGGGAAGATTACCGCCAACAGGACAATCTTTCTCACATTTTCCCCTTTTCAAGCAACTAATCGAGTAATAGACCTCTTGCGTAATTAAGAGACTGTTAACGGATTCAGATTCTGTCGATTTTCGAGATTATTTTGGCCGCTTTTCTATTCAAATTGCCGGGGTAATATACTAAAGTTAATATTATCCCGGCAATTTGAAGTCGAAAATCGACGCAAAAGAACTCGAAAATCGACAGTACCTTAATAACGCAAGAGGTCTAATATCCTTTAATGATCATTATGCAAATATCAAACAATATTTTTCTCTTTAGCATACCTGTTGTTAATCTCATAACAAGGCGTGAGAAAGAAAATCAATATTTCGAAGCTGCTACTAGAAATCTCACTTCTGTTAGCAGACTTCTCCAATTAAATGCTGAAAGAAAAAAATTCCAAAAAGATTATCTGATAGGAATGGGAATCCAAGCCATTGTCGCAATTTCCGCATTAGCCTTAAAAATCCTGTTCCCATTACCAAGCAGAATTGGCGCAGCTGCAATTTTGGCATTTGCTTGTTTTAGCTTAAATGCCAATATCTCTTTACCCATGCACTTTATTCTAGGAAACGTAACTATATCTGTAAATGATCAACAAAAGAGTAGCTACTAAAAAATGGCGAAAGCCCGTTATTGAGTATAGAAATAAAAAACCGGTTTCTCTGCTTTGCTCGAATTAGCAGACTTATAATCTTCAACAAATTGCTTTAAGACAGTCCTCACAGCTGAAATAATCTGTTTCTCATTTTTATCCTCTGCAAAAGAACTTGCAACCCAAGCATGAGTCATGCATGTAGTATCCGTTTTTTTGATTATCGTTGCAGTATCCATAAATAACGTTGTCTCGACAACAGACATCTTTTTATCACTAAAAACAGATATGTTTTTAACTACTAAAGATAGGGAAGCTTCGGATTTTCCAAATCCACTTACATCAGGAATATCTAAATTCACAATTTTCCCTATCTCTTCAAATTCCCTTGCAATTTCTTGGTGAACCTTATCTCGCAATGAAGGCGATAGGGAATAATGAGTTACTGAAAAAGATTTAAAATTCTTTAGAGAATTACAACCCAATAATTGAGCGCTAGACAATTCCTGGATATCTTCTTGCGCCTTCTCAGACTTGCTTTGCGCAAGTACGCTCTGCGAAGCCAGAATACAGATTAGCGCAAGGATTCTACTTATTTTGATAGCCATAAATTTAGTCCCATGCTGGATCTGGAGGAATACCAAACAACCTATTTTTATCGTTCCAAAGCTTCCATTTTTCTGCAATTGGAGCAACGCATATTTTCCAAAACTCACCCGTCGCGCAACAATTTAAACACCTACTTTCTAATGCACTAATAGTTGCTAAAAGGGCAATTCTGGCTTTGTGAGTTTTAGCAAGAGAAGCAAGATACCTCATTGCTTCAGCGGTACCCATCACTACATCATCACACCATCCGGGTTCATTATAATTTGGCCCTTGAATATCAACACACTTTGTAGGTAATAAAGCGCTGCCATGAGAAGATAAGTGACTAGTCATTCGACAGCTATGGCATTGCCATTTATCGATTAAGTTATTTAATTTCTGTGAAATTTCTAAAGCCTCATTTTCCATATCTAAATTGCAATAGGCCACAATCATCCCAAATAACGAACTAAAATATAACTGGGATTGCTTTATGTTGTCATTGCAAGAAGAAGATAAGTCATAAGCTCGACTATAATCGTTTAGAGCTTTTTCAAAATTATCAGATAACAAATAGCTCTCCGCTCTAGAAATTAAAGCTTCCGAAAGCCCTTCATAATCATTTAATGGAATACTTACTAACCGTGCTGTTTCAAAATCGATCACCTCTTCTATCGACTGGAAAGAACTATAATTTACTTCTAGGTAACCGCAAAAACCATGTAAAGTAAATATGCTTAGTGCAATAGTGTTATAAATAAATTTCTTCACATCTTCTTAGAATTTTGATGAGAGGATATTTATTTTGTTTTTTTTACTCAAGATTTTTTTTGAAATGATGATACGAAGGAATTAGAAACTGTAAGCGAGTTCTACCCATTGGTATAAAAAACTATTTTTGGAAACGATCTAGGTAGAGAGGTTGATCTGCTTTTAACTTAAGAGCAATTCCTGCCTCTATCATCCTTCCCTTCTCTTTAAGATTAGTTCGGAGGCGGAATGCTTTTAGAGGTTTTTGTAGGACTAGGCGTACTTCTCGAGTTTTGATAGGACGGATGATCGCTCTACGCAGAAGTTTTTTTGACCATTCCATCTCTAAATGATCCCCTTCAAGAGTTTGTAGCCCAAGAAATCGCCCTGCGTCAAAGTCTACAGGCAGGCAAGGGAGTAAGAATAGATCATCTCCATCTTGTTGAAAGAATAACGAACGAACAAGCTCAGCCACCGAAGATAAAAGTGATAAAGGACTTTTCTCTCGATCGCTGCAGATCGCAGGAAATCCTTGGTGCAAGTCGTCATATAATGTCGGGGTCAAAATCCCCCTGAATGCAGCAGTGAGAAGATTGTTAAAATCAGCGCTTTTTGTGCGCACCTGTTTTTCTTCGACACTTAAACGGCATAGATCAAAAAGTGTCTTCTGCCCGTCAGCAGAAATCATTCCACCCTTCGGGATCCATTCACTCAATCGCAAGAGCACGGGAAAAATCTCTTTGAGGTCAGCCCGTCTTAAAACAAGGTCCCAATCGAGCTGTTTATGCATTCCAAGAGAAAGCCTGCTGTGATGAGGAGTTGGGAATGCGGCACACTCTTTTGCAAGAATGATATCTTGAGCAGCTACAGGACTTTTCTCCCATTCTAAAACAAGATCAGAGTTCTTCTTGTTAACAAAATACCGAAAATACCCGTCTTGGCCTTTTCCATGAACGCGGATGGATCCTTTTTCCAAGTCGAGCATAATCGTAAAATCCTGCACTGGGCCACGAATAGGTAAAACATGGGTGCAGCTGA
>JBGAFY010000073.1:0-6744 GCA_044226975.1 Rhabdochlamydiaceae bacterium | reverse complement strand
TTACTTCGAGTTTTAGGACCAGGGTAACGGAACATTTTTTCATCATTATGTGCTGCGACAGAACATTTTAATTCTTTCTGTATGCAGTAGAAATAGTAAACAAGTGTTGAGCCATGGTGCTGGCGGATAATGTCGATAAAGCTCTGGGGTAAGCGATGTTTGCGGGCAAGAGCTTCCCCTTCCGTCACATGTGCGATGATCACCTGCGCTGATTCTGTGGGAGTTAAGAGCTGATGGATGTTGAACCCACCAAGTTGGTTCTCTGTGAAGTAGTGGGGGTTAAAAAGCTTTCCAATATCATGGTACAAGGTTGAAACACGGCAAAAAAGTCCATTACCACCAATAGCACGCGCTGCAGTCTCTGCCAGATTGCCAACGACCAAGCTGTGTTGGTATGTTCCAGGAGCTTCTAAACTAAGCCTGCGCAACAGCTCGTTATTTGGGTCCATGTATTCCATTAAGGTCATATCTGTCATCACTCTAAAGAGAGATTCTAACATCGGAAGCAAAGCAACGACGAGAAGCGCTGTGACAGCCATAAACAGCGATGTGCTGATCAGGTCTGTCATCAGATTAAGGTCCCAGAAATGGTTCTCAATAAGGTTGAAAGCAACTATGACAGGCAAACAGGAGAGCCACACTTTAGCACAAACACCAAAAAGCTCTTTGCGCTTATGGATATGCCGGGCGGCAATTATAGACACCAAAGACGCAATGATGTTTATGACTAAGAACCGGCTAGGGTCGACAGCCAATGAAAGGGCCAAAACTATTGCTAAAAAACCAGAAGTAAAAAGGGCTATCTCAGGCCCGATCAAGACACAGATGATAATACTAGCAAACGGCACAAAAATAGGATAGCGGACAAGATCAATTAAATGGCTTGCCTTATTGAACAGTAAATATTCACAACTTTTAGCCAAGATCATCGTAATCGTAACAATGGTAATGATCAGCGTCAGTTTCTGCAGCGAATGCAACAGATCGCGATGATTGATCCTTAAATAGATCAAGCTGAGCATCAGCATGACGACTGCGAGTAATAAACTGCCAAACAGTGTTATGGGGGTCCACATAGAGCGGCTCTGCCCCATCGCTGTTTTCATTTCTTTGAGCATCGCAATGTGGCGCTCGGTCACCGTTTCGCCTGGATCGATTATGTGGCTGCCAGCCTCAATATGAGTAAAGCGGACAGGTACATTTTCCTGAACTGCCTTGCGTAGTTTTCTTTCCAAAGGAAGGTCTTCTTCTAGGCTCCAAGAATATCCTTTAAAAAAATTGACGAGAAAACTCACAGCTTCAGGCTGATATTTGTCTTGAGAACTCAAATCGTGTTGGAGACTTTTCCAAAATTCCTTAGGGAGATTTACAGGTGATTCGATGGAGGAAGGATTAAATATAAAGACTTTATGGACATCTTCATTCAAGTCGCGCATTTTCTGCATCGTGCGACCATTGGTGAACCTGCTCTGCACCATTAAAGTGCACAGTTCCGATGCCCCATTGTACAGCTTTTCAAATGTCGTTTTATCTAAGCTCTGGCGCCAATCTTGATTATTGATTAAAAATGTTTCAAACTCAGCTCTTCTTACCTCTGTCCCTTTTTCCTCAATGCGGTATATCGCGCTGATATCACGAATTGATTCTTGCTTGAGCATTTTTGTCGCCTCTTCATCAGGGAAGTCAAGGTCGACTTGCGCAATGACATAACGGTTCGATTTCGATCCGAGATCGACCATTTCCATTGGAACTTCACGAAAATGTAAGAACAACGTCAGAATAAGGAGGAAGATTCCCCCAACAAGCGCGCGGCGGCCAAGATTAGGTTTGTTCAACCAATCGTGCCACTCATTTGCAGAACCGAGATTAGGCATCCATTCGCCAAATTACTATTACTTAGAATATATATACTCCTTATCCCATTTTTCTCAAACCAATTAAAATAGAAAGTATTATTTTTTTATTTAATTAAAACATAAAAAATCAAATAATAAATAATGCTAAAAATCACAAACAAAATAACGAGATATTATCATTACACAAAAAAAGCAAACAAAGAATTTCTACCTTATTGAACCTATCCCGATAAATTGTTTCGTCGATTTGCAGGATTATTTTAACCACCCGTTCGCTCCGCTTACTAGAGGGCACAGAGCTCACAGAGAAAATCCTATTCTTCCTCTGTGTTCTCTAGTGAGCAAGCGAACGGGTGGTTAATAAAATTCTATGAGCTCAATCTTGTCTATCTTCCTTTCTGTGAGCTCTGTGCCCTCTAGTGAGCGGAGCGAACAGGTGGTTAATAAATTCTTATGAGCTCAATCTTATCTTAATAGGCTCTTGTGTTCTAAAGCTTCATCCAGTTATGCTCAAGCCAGCTCAATTCAATTATTTTTTCATCTATGCCAGCAGCAAACAGCCGTTATCAAATATTGGCGCGACGATACCGCCCTCAACTCTTCTCCGAAGTCTGTGGGCAAGAGGCCATTGTTACGACGTTAAAAAATTCTTTACGTACTAAGCGCCTCGCATATGCCTATCTTTTTTGTGGGACCCGAGGAACTGGCAAAACGACATTAGCTAGACTATTCGCCAAAGCACTGAATTGCGCACATCCTAGCGAGGACGGTGAACCTTGCAATTCCTGCCAATCTTGCCGCGAAATCCTTCAAGGCAATTCTTTAGACGTGCTTGAGATCGATGGCGCCTCCAACCGCGGAATAGACGACATACGCCAGATGACAGAGACTGTCGGCTATGCTCCTGCCCATGGAAAATACAAGATCTATATCATTGATGAAGTGCACATGCTGACCAAAGAAGCTTTCAATGCGCTATTAAAGACATTGGAAGAGCCACCTGCGCATGTCAAATTCTTCTTTGCTACAACTGAGCCACATAAGGTCCTTCCCACAATTCTTAGCCGCTGCCAAAGATTTGATCTTAAACGGATCGCTCCCGCTGCTATGGCACACAAGCTCCGCTCGATTGTGAGCGAACAAGGCTCTTCTATCGATGACGAAGCGCTGCAACTTCTTGTACAGCTCGCTGATGGATCTCTGAGAGATGCAGAATCCCTTCTTGACCAACTGATCTGCTCATCTGATGGGCCAATCTCTTCACAAACAGCCCATACTGTCTTTGGCATTACACCCCGTACACAGTATTTCCGCTTGGACCAAGCTATTTTGGAAAATAAGCCTGCATTTGCTATCGATCTAATCGATGAACTTGCACATTCTGGCAAAGATTTATGCCATTTCCTTGAAGGGTTGATGGAGCATTTGCGGATCCTGCTCCTTGCAAAATGGAAACGGCCTCTTCCTGCAATGAATTCAGATGATGAAAAAACTTATCGAGAGCATGCGTCGCAATTGAGTGAATTGCAATGCATGAACTTATTAGATGGCGTTATGGGATTTTGGCAGCAGATGGGAAAAACTCCATTTAAAAAGATTTTTCTTGAAATGCTCCTCTTACAGATGATCCGCAACAGCAAAGCTCCATCTTATTCTGAAATTATCCAACGATTAATCGAACTTGAAAATGTTTCTCCGAAAACTTCACCCCCTTTCTCCTCCGTTGCATCGGAAATAGTAGAGCATGATGAAGAACCTGTCATGCTACCTACGACGCCAAAAGAAGTGGAAGAAACACCTTTAGCACCTGAAGCGCCTCCAATCGCACACGAAGTCGCGCTTAGTCCAGCAGAGGAAGAAAAACAGCTCGTTGCAGCGCCTGTCGACGACAACGACCAACCTGTTGATCATAGAAGGTTTGAAACATTGATGCGATTTGCTGCAGTTGAGTTGGAAGGAAGCTTAAATTGAAGACGCCCTCTAAGAGACTTTTAACGGATTCAGGATTCGTCGCTTTTTTGAGAATTTTTGGCGAATTTTCTTTTGGTTTGTTGGGGGTAATATACGAAAGTTGATATAACCCCCAACAAACCAAAAGAAAATTCGCTCAAAAAGTCCAAAAAATCGACAGAATCTGAATCCGTTAACAGTCTCTAAAAGAGAGCAGTATAACACTTAAAAATAAATAAAGGATGAGAATATGGGCAGTGGTTTTTCTAAAATGAAAAAGCAAGCGCGTCAAATGCAATCCCAGATCGATAAAATGCGCGACGATCTCAAAAACACCCTCATTACGGGTATGAGCAGTCAAGAACTCGTCAAAGTCACAATTGATGGCGAGAAAAAATTACAATCGATCAAAATTAAGCCTGAATGCGTATCAGTTGATGACATAGACGCATTGCAAGATCTTATTTTTTCAGCTTTTCAAGATGCTTATGCAAAACTTGATGCCCAAGCGGGGCAACAGACAATGGGTGGACCGTCAGGATTGCCTTTCGGGTTCTAGCCTAACCTTTTCACCGATGGTCTTTACACCCTAGAGAAAATCTAGCGAGAGATACTGAAGGGAAGTAGTGCATCATATTCTTTGAGCAGGATCTGGAAAATCTCAGGAGCGCTTTCTGATTGTAACAGGTTCGCCGTAAGATCTTGGCATTGTCCATAAGTGCTCATTCTCACTACGCGTTTAAGGATAGAAATGTATCTTGGTGCGCAAGAAAAGTTAGTTATCCCAAGCCCTATGAGCAAAGGGATTACCACAGGGTTTGATGCCAACTCTCCACAAATTGTCAAACTTTTTCCAGCCTTTATTGAAGAAGCGACGACAATTTTTAGAAACTGAAGGATACTTGGGTGTACCGGAAAATACAGGTCATTGACTTCAGCGTGGTTTCTATCAAGTCCAAGTGCATATTGAATGAGATCATTTGTCCCGAGTGAAAGAAAATCTGCTTCCCTAGCTAATGAATCACACACCATGACTGCCGATGGCAGTTCGATCATGCAACCGATTGGAGGAGCTTTTCGATTGATCCAATCTCCACCTAAAGATCTTTGAATTTCCATCAAAAGCTTTCTAGTGGCAATGATTTCCTGAGGATCGGACACGAGCGGAAGTAAAATTCTAACTTCGCCAAATTCTGAGGCTCTCAGTATAGCGCGCAAGTGAGTTTGAAAAAGCTCTTTATGCCGAAGCAAAAATCGAATTCCTCTGGAAGACAGTAAGGAATCGACTTCTTTACGTGAGGGGCCGAAAGTTTTATCACCACCGAAATCAAAAACTCGAACAACAATAGGCAAGCCGTGAGAGTCTTTTATAATTTTAGAGAAAGCGTCATATTGATCTTCTTCTGAAGGGAAAGATCCCTTCCAATCCAAAAATAAATATTCAGTGCGCAACAACCCAATGCCCGAGGCACCATAATCTAGTGCGTCTTGTAAATCATCAAGACAGCCTACGTTCGCATGAATATTGATAGACCGTCCATCACGGGTTTCTGATTTTAAATGGGCCAACAGCCTTTTTTCAATTTTCTCTCTTTCCCAAACAGACTTTAATTCCATGTATTTATTTAAAGTGTTCTCGCACGGATTACAAATCACAAGTCCTTGATTTCCATCCACGATCATGGCGCGGACATTAGTATTTGGAATTTTACTGAGATCGATATTAGAAACAAAAGGAATCCCTTTCGCTCGAGCAATTAGGGCTGCGTGAGAATAGAAGCCGCCTTCTTGTGTCACAATGCCTTTGACATGCGTGGTATCTGCAGCCGCTGTATCCGAAGGCACAAGTTCATTTGCCATTACCACGGAATTTTTTGGAGCGTCTGTGATGAGTGCAGAGTTCTGTCTATATAAGTGGCTGAGGATCCTCTTAGAGATGTCAATGACATCTGTAAGTCGTTGCTTGAAAAAATGATCTTGTGTTTGTGTAAATTTTTGTTCGTACTCATCAATGACAGAAAAAAAGATCGATTCGATATTTTCTTTACGATCGCGGATTTTCTCTTCAATCGCTGTGGTGATCAGAGGATCTTTTAACATCTGAATATGCGTGTCGATGATCTGCATTACATCTTCAGATCCTTCTTGAGCAAGATACGATTGTAGTTTTAGTAGGTCGGTGCGGCTAGAATCAAGTGCATCTTTGTAACGTGAAATTTCGTTATCGACTTCATGAACAGATATGGAAAATTGAGGGATCTGATCTTCAACAGTGTTTAAAAAGAATGGATTTCCGATAGCGATCCCTTCACTTATGGGAACACCTCGAAGGAAAAATTCTACATCGGAAGATTCCATTATTTGCCAAATTCGTTCAAAAAGATTGCGGGATAGTTTACCAATTATCGAGTTTTGTTCAAAGCTCTGAAACAGTTCTATCAACTCTAAGAGACTGTCCACAAACCGAAAATCGACAGAAGCTTGGTTTGTGGACAGTCTCTAAAGGTTTGTTTCGCCAAAGCAATCTTCAAAAGCAGCTATGAGTTTTTGCAACGTATCTTCAGCATCCTCACCTTCTATAGTGATCGTGATCATAGAATTTTTTGTTGCAGCTAACATCAAAATGCTCATGATGCTGCGAGCATTGACTGTTTCTTTATGATACGTGAATAGAACAGAGCTTTTTGTCCCCTGAAGAAGTTTAGCGATAGCGGTGGCCGGACGGGCATGCAATCCCAAAGCATTTTTTATCTTTACCCGTGCAGTCAATTTCAAGCAATTTTTCCTTTAAGAGCTTTTTTAAAGCTTCTCTTTAGCAAATTTATTTTCTTCTTTGTACATCGTTTTGCGTGCAGCGGGGCGCTTCTGTTTGCGCGCAATGGCATCCAATAGTTTAGTGTTAAATTCTTTAGCAGAATTATAGCCCATTTCTTTTAAA